>NZ_JBILQX010000028.1:0-29555 GCF_044372965.1 Elstera sp.
TTTAAAATATCTGTGCTGATTCTTGCGTTGAGTGTCTTGTGTTGAGTTTCTCCCTTTAAGTCAATCGGAATAATTGACAGTTTACGGGCAAAATTAATCATATCTTTACAATTCATAGGTATGGCCCGATAGCTTAATACTCTAAAAGCTATCTCCAAATACCTATCTGAAATCCCCTCACGCATGCCCCGCCTCACTCGACAACATCGTAATATCCACCCCCAGCTTCGCAATCGCGCGGTGCCATTTGGTGTCGAGGTCGGCGTCGAACAGCAGGGCGTCGTCGGGGTCTACGGAAAGCCAGGAATTGCTTTGGATTTCTTGATCGAGTTGGCCTGCGCTCCACCCGGCATAGCCTAAGGCCAGCAGGGCGCGGCGGGGGCCGGTGCCTTGGGCGATGGCGCGCAGCATATCGACGGTGGAGGTGAGGGCGACTTCTTCGGAGACGACCAGCGAGCTTTCCTCCAGCCGGTCGGTGGAGTGCAGCACGAAGCCCCGGCGTGGCTCCACCGGGCCGCCGAAGTTCACGCGCGGGCTGCCCGCCTCCTCGGCGGTCGCGTTCATTTCGAGCTGGCTGAACACGTCTTTGAACGTCATCGTTCCGGCGCGCTGGTTGATGATGAGGCCCATCGCCCCGTCGGCGGTATGCGCGCAGAGGAAGATCAGCGACCGGGCGAAGGGTTTTTCGGTCATCTGCGGCATGGCGATGAGGAATTGGCCAGTTAGGTATTGGGTATTGCTCACGGTGGGCTTACATCATCCAGGAAGTGTTAGGCGGATAGTGTGAAAGATGGGATACCCCCTGTCCATTGTGAAGCGCTTTTGTTGGGCCGTGCTGCTGAGCCTCCTTGTCGCAGGCGGCGCGCGCGCGGCTTCGACCGACTGGCAGGGCGACGGCAATGCCGCCGTTCGGCTGCTGACGGCCACCGAGGCCGTGGGCGGCGTGGACCGGGTCACGCTCGCCCTGGAATTCCGCTTCGCCCCCGGCTGGCACGGCTATTGGCGTACGCCAGGCGAGGCGGGCCTGCCGCCGACGCTGGATTGGACCGGCACGCAAAATCTGATTTCCGCCGACCCGCGCTTCCCCCCGCCGATCCGCACCACTCTCCTGGGCATCGAAACTTTCGCCTATAAGGCCGGGCTGGTGCTGCCGATCGACGCCAAGCTGCTCGACGGAAGCCAGCCGCTGCCGCTGAAACTGGGGGTCGATTACCTCGCCTGCGCCGAAATCTGCGTGCCCTACCGGGCCGATTTGGCGCTCACCCTGGCGCCGGGCGCGGCCAGCCCCGCGCCGGAAGCTGCCTTGATTGCGGCGGCGCTCGCAAAGCTTCCCCTCACGTCCGCACCGGCGGGGCTGACGGTGACGGCGGCGGTTCTGCACGGGGACGCGCTGCGCCTTACCCTGGCCTTCACCGAACCCCTGTCGGCGGCAGAACAGGCGGGGCTCGATCTCTTCTTAGAAGGCCCCGGCAGCCTCACCGCGCCGCGCCCGCAGGTCAGCGGATCGGGGGACCGCCTCGTCCTCGAAACCCCCTTACGCGGCGTTTCGGCCGATGCGGTGCTGAAGGACGGGCTCACAGCGACGCTGGTGGCGGGCGAGCGGCGCATTGAATTTCCGGTGACGCCCGTCGTCGGCCCTGCGGTTGGGTCCACCTGGGCGCTGATGCTGGGTGCGGCGCTGCTCGGCGGCTTGATTCTCAATCTCATGCCCTGCGTGCTCCCCGTGCTGTCGCTGAAAATCCTCGGGCTGGTCGGCAGCGGCGGGCGCAGTCGCGGCCAAGTGCGCGGCGATTTGCTGGCGATGGCGGCGGGAATTACCGTCAGCTTCCTGCTGCTCGCCGGGGCGGCGATTGGCGTAAAGCTCGCGGGCGGCGCGGTCGGCTGGGGCATTCAGTTTCAGCAGCCCTGGTTCTTGGCCGGAATGGTCGGCGTGCTGGCGCTGTTCGCGGGCTCCTTGCTGGGCGGGCGCGAGATTGGCTTGCCGGTGGCGGTCAGTTCCTGGGCGGGGGCTCTCGGCCAGGGGAGCCGGGGTGAATCCTTCTTTTCCGGCGTGGTCGCTACCTTGCTGGCGACGCCCTGTTCCGCGCCCTTCGTCGGCACGGCGGTGGGGTTTGCGCTCGGGCAAGGGCCGGTCGAGATTCTGGCGATTTTCCTCGCGCTTGCCCTCGGTTTCGCCGCGCCGTTTCTGCTGCTGGCCCTCTTTCCCGGTTGGGCCGCCCGTTTGCCGCGCCCCGGCGCGTGGATGGCCTGGGTGAAACGCGGCTTCGGGCTCGCGCTGCTGGGAACGGCGCTCTGGTTGCTGACCGTTCTGGCGGCCCTGGTCGCACCGCTCGGCGTCGGGCTGGTCGGCGCGATGGCGCTGGCCTTGGTTTTGGCGATGGTTCGCCTGCGCCGGGGGCTCGCGGTGGCGGTGCTCGCCGGGCTGGCCGGGATTGCGGCGCTGCCGTCGCTGGCGGCGCATCTCCTCCCCCCGCCGGTGGCGCGGGTGAGCGCGGATCGGCTGTGGAAAGCCTATTCGGCGGAAAATCTCGCAGCGGCGCGGGCGCAGGGGCAGGTAATTTTTCTCGATATCACCGCCGACTGGTGCCTGACGTGCAAAGCCAATAAGCTCGCCGTGCTGGACCGAGATGCGGCGCGCGACGGGCTCAGTGCTTCCGGCGTGCTGGCGTTGCGGGCCGATTGGACGCGCCCGAACCCGGAGATTGCGGAGTTTCTGAAGCGCTATGGCCGCTACGGGATTCCGTTCAACATTGTCTATGGCCCCGGCGCACCTGAGGGCATCGTTCTGCCCGAACTGCTGACGCAGGACGCGGTGCAGGCGGCCTTGAAACAGGCGGCGGGGATAAAATCGTAACCCGGCTTAAAATCCACACCCGGTCATACCGCTGACGCGGTAAGGGTTTAATGTTCACGCGCGCCCCACGGTGGGGCTTATGGAAAAGAGGACGACATGAGCGTTTCAATTGGCGACAAAATTCCCTTGGTCACTCTCAAGACGATGACGGCGGAAGGCCCGAAGGACATCACCACCGGCGATATTTTCGCGGGCAAAAAAGTTGTGCTGTTCGGCCTGCCGGGCGCGTTCACGCCGACCTGTTCGGCGAAACATCTGCCGGGTTTCATCGAAAAAGCGGCGGCTTTCGCCGAAAAGGGCGTGGATACCATCGCCTGCATCTCGGTGAACGATGCCTTCGTGATGGGCGCGTGGGGCAAGGCGCAGACTGCCGGCGATGCCGTGCTGTTGCTCGCCGATGGTAGCGCCGATTTCGCCAAGGCCATGGGCCTCGATGCCGATTTCTCGGCTTACGGCATGGGCATTCGCTGCAAGCGCTTCGCCCTGGTGGCCGAAGACGGTGTGGTGAAAGTGTTGAACGTCGAAGCGCCGGGGCAGTTCGAAGTCTCCAGCGCCGAGTATGTGCTGAACCAGCTTTAAGCGTTCGGTTCCTTCAGCCCCGCCAGCATCATCTGCACCATTAAGGCGCGGTCGGCGGGCGGGGCGATCGTGAAGCCGGGAATGCCGGGGGGAAGTTCCCCCTCGGCAATCTGCCCGTCGAGCAGCAGGCTGGTATAGCCGTGCTGGGCGGACCAGAGGGCGGTCGCAAGCTCTTCCGGGCGACGATCTTGGCGGAACTGCCCTGCCGCTTGGCCTTCGGCAATGACCGAGACCATTTCCGCAAACCCGTCATAGGCGGCTTTTTCCAACGCAGGATGCGCGCCGGTCGCGCATAGATCGACGTGGAACATGATGCGGTACGCGCCCGGCTCGGCCAGCGCAAAGCTGACGTAATTCATGCCCATCAAGCGTAAGGCCGCTTCCGGCGCTTCGGCGCGCGCCCGGTCGGCCAGCATTTCGCGGTGAAGCCGCTCAAAGCCCCGGCACGCAAGCTCGGCCAAAAGGTCGCGTTTTGAGGCGAAATGGCGATAGGCGGCGGTATGGCTGACGCCGACGCGCTCCGCCACTGCCCGCAGGGAAAATTCCGCCGAGCGCCGCTCCGCAATAAGGGCAGAGGCCGCCGCCAGCAGCGCCCCCGGTAAATCGCCATGATGAAACTTGCCCTCGGCCTTGCGGCGCGTGGGGGGAAGCTCGGGCGGAACATTTATGTTGCCATCGGTCACATAATCATTTTACAAAGTGACCAGTGGTAACACGAGCCTAAATCTCACCGCGCAGGAGCACTTCAATGGCGAAAATTCTGGTTTTCTGCGGCCATCCGCGCGGCGAAAGCTATTGCGCCGCGCTCGCCAAAGCCTATGCCACGGCGGCGACCGACGCGGGACATCAGGTGGTTCAGGTCGCCATCGCCGACCTGCCGATTACGCTCATGCCGCCCGATTACAAGGATTTCAAAACCAGCGGCGTGGTGCCGGAGTGGGTGGCGACGGCGCAGGCGCAGATTGCCGCCTGCGACCATTGGGTGATCGTCGCCCCGCTCTGGTGGGGCGGCATGCCCGCCGTCCTCAAAGCCTATATCGATGCCGTGTTGCTGCCCGGCTTCGCCTTCCGCTACCACAGTAAGGGTCTCGGTTGGGATAAGCTGTTGAAGGGCCGCAGCGCCCGCGTGATTATCACCGCCGATACGCCGCCCTTCATCTTCCGATGGTTCTGGGGCCGCCCGTTGGTGAAGCAGTGGAAAATCCAAATCCTCGGCTTTTGTGGCGTTAGCCCGGTCAAGAGCAGCTTTCTGGGCTCAATCAAAACCTCGACGCCGGAGAAGCGCCAAAAATGGCTGGCGGACATCGCCGATCTCGGGCGGTCGGCTGCGTAATCGGGGGCTAGCCCCCGAACCCCACCAAAGGGCGGCGGCCCTTTGGAAACGCGATATCGGAATTCCTAAGGGGGCTTCTTTAGCCCCGTTTCTTTTTTTATTTTAAAAAAAGAGGGGTTCGGGGAGCTTGCTCCCCGAGCGGGTACGGGCGGCAGCCCGCTAGCTGAGCTTCCGCTCGACCGCCCCCAACGCCTCCGACAGTCGGCTTTTCGCGCTGCCGGGGCGCATCGGGCGCGGCTGGCTCGCATCGGGAGCCCAGCCGGTGAGGAAGATGACTTCGAACCGCGCTTCGATGCGGCCATCGGGGGTGCTGAAGCGGTCGGCGTAATCGGCGGCGGCGCGGGCGAGGGTGGACCTGCGCCACGGGCGGCGCGGGCGACCGGCAAGGGCGTTGGCCTCGCCCATGCCGCGCAGGTCGCGCATCAGGGCCAGCACGTCCGGGTAGGAGACGGTCAGAATATCGCTATCGATGACGGGTAGGGCGAAGCCCGCGCGTTGCATCAGTCTTCCCGCGTCGCGGATATCGACCGTGGGCGAGGCGCGCGGAACCAAGGTTCCGGTTTCGGCGATTTCGGCGGCGGCGAGGCTGGCTTTGAGTTCTTGTAAGGTCTCCCCGCCGAAAATCGCGCCGAGAAACAGCCCATCGGGCTTCAGGGCGCGGTTTACTTGAATAAGCGCGCCGGGCAGATCGTTGATCCAATGCAGCGACAGGCAGGAGAGCACCAGATCGAGGCTGTTCTCTGCGATCGGCAACCATTCCTCATCGGCCACCAGGCGGGGCCCTGGGGCGCGGGCGATCATTTGCGGCGAGAGATCGGCGGTAATCAGTGTCTCGATGCCGCCGCGCCCGTTTGCGGAACGGGCCAAATCGCCGGTCCGCCCGCCCAAATCGAGCGCGAGCGGGAAGCGGCGGCGAATATCGTCGAGCCGGTCTAACAGCCGGTCACCGATTTCCTTGGTCAGAAAATCGAAGCGCCCATCGAACCCGGCGGCGGCGCGGTCGCGGTGCAGGCGCAGGGCGCGCCGATCGAAAATCTGAGACTCGGAAGCAGCGGTGGCCATAGACGGTTCCTTTCAGCCCTTGCCTGTAGCAGAAGCGTAAATTCTCGCCTATACCCTGAAGCATGATGACACGGTTGCGCGCGCCCCTCTTCGTGCTCGGACTGATCCCGCTCGCCGGGTGCGCCGAGATGAATTTCGCTCTCGATGGTCAACCCACGGCGCTCGCCTGCCCCGTGGAAGACAGTCTCGCCCTTAGGCGGCAGCGGATGGTCAGCACCGCGCTCGCGGAATGGCAGACGTTTGGTGGCGGGGTCATCGATTGGTCGAATGGTCGCCGCGAAGTGCTGGCGGAGGGGATCAAGGAAACCGATCCCCGCGTTGCCAGTGATATTCGCCGCTATTGGCGCGCGGTGCCGACGCCTCTGGCCCTGCAAGCCGCCGGGAACGATGGGAAATCGGGGCCGCTCGATGCGCCCTTTAGCCAAGCTTGGTCGGCGGCCTTCATCGGCTATCTCGCCTGCGCGGCGGGGGTTCCGGCGGGCGATTTGCCGCGCAACGAAGCCCATTTCGCCTATCTCGATGCAACGCTGGACGGCACCCCCGGCTTCACCGCCCAGCCGCCCGAAGCGGAAACCCCGCAGCCGGGCGATATTATTTGTGGCGACCGTTCCGCCCCCGAAGCGCGGCTCACCAGTTTGCTTCAGCGCCGCGCCGAGAAAGGGATTCCGCGCCCGATGCACTGCGATCTGGTGGTCGAAGTGCGCGACCGGCAACTCCGGGCGATCGGCGGCAATGTGAATGATAGCGTAACGCTCAGCCTCTACCCGATTGACGCCGATGGGCGCTTACTGCGCCTACCCACCCCCGATGCGCCCGGCTGGTTCGCCGTCTTGCAGGCCAGCTATCCCCCCCTCCCAGAGACGATTTCGCAACGATGATCTTCGCCAAAACCCCCGCGCCGCCCTATTGGGCCGTGATTTTCACCAATCAGCAGAGCGACGATACGGCCGGATACGCCGCGATGGCGGATACCATGGAAGAACTGGCGGCCCAGCAGCCGGGCTTTTTGGGAATCGAGTCGGTTCGAGGCGACGATGGAGCCGGGATCACAGTTTCCTATTGGCAGAGCGAGGCCGATATGGTGGCGTGGAAGGGCGTCACTGCCCATGTGATTGCGGAACGGTTTGGGAAGGAGCGGTGGTACAAGGGATACGGTACCAGGGTTGCGCAGGTAACGCGGGATTACGCCTTTGGGGCGGCGCGTGAGTCGGAATAGTCACTTTGTGGCTTTTTGGTAACAAGTCCTAAGAAAACCGCAAACTGCGACATTCGGACCCTGTTTGACCGTTTCCCATAACGTAAAGGGCATGCTAGTTAAGAAACAACAATATAAAAATCTGGGAGGAAATGATGAAGCGTTCTCCGATCAGCCGGACTTCCGCGCTGCTGGCTCTTACCGCTCTTGTAATGGCACCGAGCGCCTGGGCGGGCTCGTTTTACATTCAAGAGCAAAGCATCTCCGGTTTAGGCGCAGCAAACGCCGGCCAGAATGCCACGGGCTTTGATGCTAGCACTGTGTTCACCAACCCCGCCGGGATGACAAACCTTACGCGCTCGCAGTTCTCTGCGGGGGGTAGCTTGCTCGTCCTCGGCTCCAAGATTCGCAATGAAGGCTCGTCCGCGCGCCTCCCGGCTGCTTTGGGCGGCGCGACCGTCGCCATCACCGGAAAAGACGGGGATGACCCCAACTCTCCGGCGCTTGTTCCCGCCACCTATGGCGTTTGGGTTGTGAACGATGACGTGCGTCTCGGTTTCGGTGTGAATGCCCCGTTCGGGCTGGTTGGTAAATACGATCAAGGCTGGTTCGGTCGCTATAATTCGCAAAAATCGAAACTGGAAACGATCAACATTAGCTTGGTCGGCGCGTATAAGGTTTCGCCGAAATTCTCGGTGGGCGGCGGTATCGATATTCAACGCGCCCGCACCGTTCTGACCGGGGCCGTGCCCGCCATTGCGGGCCTTCAGGGCCTCAGCGCTGCGCAATCCCAAGCTTTCATCGGCTCGGTCGGGGGTGTTGGCGGTCTTTATAATAGCAATACCGACAGCCTGTTTGCGGTTGATGCTGACGGCTTTGCCGTCGGGGGCAACCTCGGGCTAACCTGGAAGCCGGTGGATGAACTGACGGTTGGTTTGACCTACCGCAGCCGCATTAAGCACACGGTGGAAGGCGATTTCGCCTTTCAACGCGGCGCAACGAAGAGCCGCTCGGGCTCCGCTGAAATTTCGGTGACGACGCCGGATATCATCGGCCTTGGTGCCGCGTGGCGCGTTAATCCCAAGTGGGAACTGTTGGCCCAGGCCAATTATTTCCACTGGAGCAATTTCGATAAGATCGACATTAAGTCGAATGGCACGACGGTGACGGTTGAGCAGCAAGATTATAAGAACAGCTACTCGATTGCCCTCGGCTTTAACTATAAATGGTCCGATGCGATCATCCTGCGCGCCGGCACCCAGTTCGACCGCACGCCGGTCACGGATCAGCACCGCTCGACGCGCGTGCCCGATGGCAACCGGATTTGGTTGTCGGTTGGGGCGAGCTATGATGTGACCGACAATATCTCCATTGATGCGGCCTACGCGCATATTTTCGTGGATGACGTCAAGATCGATCAAACCTCCAGCACGGGCGCGCGCACGCGGGCAACGATGACGGATGGTTCCGTCGACATTCTGTCGATGGCCTTGCGCTACAAGTTCTAAGCTGTTGACGGGGCTGGTTTTCCAGCCCCGTGCAGACCGATTGAGAGACCCTAGAGCCTCCCCTATTGTTGGCGTGGCTCTAGTTCCTCCCCGCCTCGGGACCCCTTCCAGTTTTAGCCGGAAGGGGTTTTTTTATGGGACAAGGGCGCGCCGGAACTGGCCGGGCGTGACCCCGCGAAAACTTTTGAAGGCGCGGGTCAGATGGGCTTGGTCGGAAAAGCCGCAGTCGGCGGCCACGGCGGCAATCGTGTTTCCTTGGCGCAGCGCCTGTTCGGCCCGCTGCAATCGCACCAGCTTTTGATAGGCGTGGGGGGGAATGCCATAGGCCGCCCGAAACCCCCGGATCAATTGAAAGGCGCTTAACCCGGTCTCGGCCCCCAGATCATCAAGGGAGATTGAGGCGGCGGGATCATCCCGCAGCCGTTCGGCGGCGCGGCGAATAGCTGGGAGCGCCCGCGCCGCGCCGCGGACCGCGCGCCCAATGCTATGGCGCTGGATAAGCGCGGCCAGTACCGACAGCAAGGCGGTTTCCCGCTCTAAGGTTTCCCCTTCGGCGAGCTGCGCAAAAACCCCGGCGCAGAGGGCCGCCAACGCAGGATCTTGAAGGATCGTGTCGCGGAACTCAGGCAACCCGTCGGAGGGCCGGAAACCGCTGCCTTCCGCAGCGCGCAGCATGAGAGCCGGATCGAGATAGAGCATCCGATACGCCCAGCCTTCTTCGACGGCAGCATAGCCATCGTGCACCTCGCCCGGATGCACGAGGGCAAGATTGCCGGGCGTCGCGAAATGGCGCGCCCCCCGCGTGTGAAACCCCTCGACGCCGCCGGTGATGACGCCAAAGACGTAGCGATCATGCGTGTGGGGCGCAAAACTATGGCGGCGAAAGCGTGCCAGCAAAACCTCGGTGTCCCCCTCCGGCACGCGCCAAAACCGGGTAGCCTCGCCTTCGGTTAGATGATCGTGTAGATCGTCATGGGACATGGGCGAGCGCGTCCCCCGAGAGGGCAAGCGGCGCGTACCAGTCGCCGGGAAAACCGGCGGTCGCCCGGGCTTCATCGTTGAACGGCGGCTTCAGCGCCCCGCGAAAATGCTGGCGAATGAGGGTTTGCCAGGCGCGCCGCGGGTCGTCCAGGCCGCGCGCGGCGGCGAGCCATAGGAACCAGCGGTTGCCAAGAGCGACATGGCCGATTTCATCGCGGTAGATGCGCTCCAGCACCTGGGCCGAGGTTTCATCCTCCACGGCCCGCAGCTTTTCGATCATCATCGGGGTCACGTCCAGCCCGCGCGCTTCGTGAACCATGGGAATAACGGCGAGCCTAGCCAGCGCATCGCCTGCGGTTTCCTGCGCCGATTGCCAAAGCCCATCGTGTGCAGGCAGATCGCCATAGGCCGCGCCGAGATCGGCAAGGCGAGCGGCGAGAAGCGCGAAATGTTCGGCTTCGTCCGCGGCGACGGTCAACCAATCGGCGGCAAAAGCGGGGGGAAACTGCGGGGCGAACCGGGCGACGATATCCCACGCCAAATCAACCGCGTTCAGTTCGATATGGGCGAGGGCGTGCAGGAGGGTCACGCGTCCGCGCACGCCGCGCGTCAAGCGCCGGTGCGGCATGGCGCTGGGGGAAACGAGCGTGGGCTGATCCGGGCGCGCGGGCCGATCGGGTATGCTGCTCACGCTCCCCACCGAAAGCGTGCCCATCGCCCACACTTGCACTGCCGCCCGCGTTAGCCGAACTTTCTCAGCCGGATCGGCGGCGGTCAAAACCGCGAGCGCCGCCGCCGCAAGGCTGGCGAAGCGCGGCGTTTCGTCCATTTAGGTAATCGAAAAACGCGATAGGGCTTCGGCCAGATCGTCGCCGAAATGACCGCCTTTGCGGATAATCGCGGCGCGCGTCGGCAGCCCTTCCAAGGAAGGATCACCCCAGCCGAAGCTGGTGAGCAGCGCGAAGGGAATATCTTGTGTCGTCGGCATCGCCAGAATCGCACAGGCAAGATCGATCCCGCTCAACTCGTCCAGCATCGCCGAGGCAATGACCAGATCGGGTTTTAAGCGCACAGCCATTTCCAGGGCTTCGAAGCTTTTGCTGACGTTCACCACGCGGTAGCCGCAGGCCATCAACTCCCGCTCCACAATGCGCCCGGCGGAGCGCTGCGGCGAGACGAGGAGAATAACAATATCGAGCAGTTTTATATCGTTAACGTCGAACGTGCGCACTGTTGGCAGTTGCCGCACAACTTCGCGCAACGAGGGGGCGGGGGTTTCGTCTTGCACCGTATCGAGCGTGATGCGCAGCAGGTCGGTAAAGGCCTGCAACCCATCCAACTCGCGGTCGCCGATTTGGTCGACGCCGTCCACGTAATCGGCCATCTGGTGCAAGATCACGTCGGCGGCCATCAAGCCTACCGAGCGCGCGCCGATGCGCAGATTGTGGAAATGGCGGCGCATGGCTTGAATGGCCTCGCCTTGTGGCACGAGATCCGAGCGCACATTGCCCAACATCACGTCGATTTCATTCGTGATATCGCGGGCTTCGTCGATGAATTCGGCGCGGATATGCTGTTCGAGGGTATCGTCGATGGCCATTTCTCTGCCTAGCGCTGCTGCCTAAAACCTTAACGGCCCCACACTAGCGCAACCGCTCGCGCTTGGCGATAGCAAGAGGCGCGAGTCGGGCTTGTCACGAAACGTTAAAGACAAGCGCTGTTGCGCCGGACTCCTCGGTTGGTTAGACTCCGTCTTGTTGTTTCTCACTGACAACCGAAAGGAGGTGATCCTGTGTCTACCCACCAAGGGATTTTCAGTCTGGCAGGATCTGTACACTCAAGGCCTGCCCGCTCTGACGGGGACACCTTTTGCTTTCGGAGGTCCGAAGCAGTTTAGTTTCCCCCATCCCATCGGACGGGAAAGGGCCGCTCGCACGCCGAGCGGCCCATTCTATTTTAGGCGGGGGACTTTTTGCCGCGCAACGCATCACTGCCCGCCAGCACGGCCCCGCCGACGATCAGCACGGCGGCAAAGAGAACGTCGAGCGTGATCTGTGCCCGACCGCCTAAATAGAGCCCGAGGGTGGAAAGCAGCGGTGTAGCGTAGGAAGCCGCTCCCAGCGCGCGCAACAGGCCGCGTTTAATGCCAATATCCCAAAAGAAGAAGGCCGCGCCCAAGGGCCCTGCCCCCATAATCGCCATAATTAGCCAATCGTGCGCACTGGGGATGTAAACCGCCTCCAAGACCAGATGACACAGGCCCGCCAGAAGCGCGGTGACAAGGCAGAGGGCGGCAACGAAATCGGTCGGCACTGCCGCGCAATAGCGCCGGGAGAGCACCGAATAACCGCCCCAGCACAGCGCGGCCCCGAGGGCGGCAAGATAGCCGGGCAGAAACTCGATCTGGACGGCGAGCGCCGGGCCGCCGACGAGCAGCACTGTGCCCGCCAAGCCCAAAACCCCGCCGACGCAGTGAAACCAGCGTAAACGCTCGCCCGGCAAGAACGCCGAGAAAACGACAATACACAGCGGCCAGAGATAATTAATCAGATTGGCCTGCACGGCAGGGGCAGCGCGTAAGGCGACGAAAAACAGCAGATGATAGCCGAACAGCCCGCCGACGCCGATGGCCCAGGCGCGCGGGCTTTGGGTTGCCCAGGCCGCAACGGCTTTCCGCCCGGTGGCCCCGCGCAGCAGAATAAAGCCGGTGCCGACAATCCCGGCGAGGCCGAAAGTGATCGCGGTCAGCAAAAACGGCGGCACCGGCCCCGCCAGCGTCGCGAGCAGCGCGAGACTGCCCCAGAGAAGAATTGCCACGCTGCCCAGAAGCGTCGCCGCGCCGACCGAAGACCCTGCCATTTAATCCCCATTTCCATAAAAAGAGGGAGGCCGCGGCCTCCCTCCCAATCACGCCGTAGTTCCAACAGGTTTCGGCGGCTTACGCCACCATATATTGCCCGCCGTTGACCGAGATCGTCGCTCCGGTAACAAAGCTCGCATCGTCGCCCACCAGAAATAGTACCGTCCGAGCGATATCATGGGCAAAGCCCAAGCGCCCGACCGGGATGGTGGCGATGATCTTTTTCAGCACGTCTTCCGGCACGGCAGCGACCATATCGGTATCTACATACCCAGGGGCGACGCAGTTGGCGGTGATGCCCTTCGCCGCGCCTTCGAACGCTAGCGCCTTGGTGAAGCCAATCATGCCAGCTTTCGCCGCGCAATAATTCACCTGACCATATTGACCGCGCTGACCATTGACCGAACTAATCTGGACGATGCGGCCAAAATTGCGCTCGCGCATCCCTTCGTAGACCGTCCGCGTCATCGTAAAGCACGATTTAAGGTTGGTGGTGATAACATCATCCCACTGTTGTTCGGTCATGCGGTGGAACGTGGTATCGCGCGTGATGCCCGCGTTATTAACCAGAATATCGACCGGACCCAGCGCCGCTTCCACGCGCGCCACGCCCGCCTTGCAGGCCTCGAAATCAGCCGCGTTCCATTTTTCCGCAAGAATTCCGGTTTCAGCCGTGAATTTCGCCGCCGCTTCGTCGTTACCGCTGTAGGTCACGGCGACTTCATTGCCTGCCGCTTTAAGCGCCTTGGCAATCGCAGCCCCAATCCCCCGAGTCCCGCCCGTTACTAATGCTACCCGCGCCATGACCGTCTCCCTTATCGCTTTTTCGGGCGCTGTCCCGCGCACCGTTCCGATCTTAGCAAACCACAAGCGGAGGTTTCAGGAAAGCGCGGTTGCCCACAATCGGCGGCGAAGCGTTTCGGTCGTACAGATTATTATTTCATGTTTTTCATGAAAAATAGATTGATAAACGAGAATATCGCCCTTAAGCTAGGGGGCACTGAAACAAGGTATCCTAAATATGATCCCTCCCCCCGAGAGCCTTACTCGCCTGGCGCACCGTGCTCATTGCGTCGTCACCCTACTCATGTGGGGGTGGCCGGTGTGGATGATCGGTTTTACCTATTGGGTGATGGAGCATCGGCTACCGGAACTTCAGGACAAATGTTCCCCTGGTGTCTTGCCGGTTCTGAGTTGGACGGGGAAGAGCCTCATTGCGGTGGGCGTACTGTTTACCGCAGCGGCGCTGTTCTATTCCTTAGGTCAGGTGCGGGTTTTGCTCGCCGAATATCGGGAAGGGCGGGTGTTCGAGCCGCGCGCGGCGCGGCAACTAACCTGGATCGGTAAGCTCGTGCTGATCTGGTGGATCGGCAATCCATTGAGTGAAATGCTTTTGAGCACGGCGCTTTGGGCGATTGGGGAAGTCGGGATCGATGACATTAGTACCGAGCCCGATTTTATCTTTCTGCTCTTCGGGCTTCTGCTCTACGTTCTCGGCAGGATCATGGCCGAAGCCGTGCGCGTTTCGGAAGAACAGAAGTTGACGATCTAATGGGGATTATCGTGCATCTCGATGTGATGTTGGCGAAGCGCAAAATGCGCCTCGGCGACCTTGCCGAAAAGATCGATATTTCCATTCAGAATCTCTCGATCCTCAAGACCGGCAAGGCGAAAGCGGTGCGTTTTTCCACCCTTACCGCGCTCTGCCGGGCGCTCGACTGCCAACCGGGTGACCTGCTGGCGTTCGATCCTGACGCGCCCGACGATGCGTCGGAGCCGTCCGACGGGGGCTGACCCGTCCCGCCTTAGCGGAGTTTTTTTGATGTTTTGGAGTATGATCCATGTCCTTGCCACGGCAGCGTCGCGGCGAAATACGCGCGCTTGTTCTGAAGCCAGCCCAGTCACGTCCTTGGCGCGACCGCTTACCCCTTTTGGCGTTGGTGGCGGGGGCGGCGTTGACCCTGTTAGCCCTGCTCGAAAACGCCCACGCCGCCCCGCCGCCGCGCCCGGCGCTGCCCGATCACGCCCAACCCATGACGGCGGGTGAGTTGAAAATCCTCACGGCCCATCCTGCCACCTATCGGAACCGCGATCCCGCCGATCCGGTGAGCTATACAATCCGTCCGGACGGCAGCCTGACGGTGATGTTAAATCGCGGTAAAGATGCGCTCGATGGGAAGTGGAGCCTTGAAGCCGACCGCTTTTGTATTCGCATCGGTTGGTTCTACAAAAGCTGCTCGGCGGCCTGGCGCGTCGGCGAGGCCAGCTATTTCTTCTGGAGCGACGAAGATGAGGACGAGACCAGTAGCCTCGCCCATAATACCTATGATCGGTTGCGGTAAACTACCCCATCACCGCCTTACGCTGGAGCGAGACCAACTGGCCGATGCCCTGTTTGGCGAGGCGCAGAAGCTCGGAAAACTGCTCTTCGCTAAACGGGTCTTGCTCGGCGGTGCCTTGGATTTCCACCAGCCCGCCGCGCCCGGTGAGCACGAAGTTCGCATCGGCTTGGGCGTTGGAATCTTCAGCATAATCGAGGTCGAGCACGGCCACGCCGTTATAGAGCCCGCAGGAAATCGCGGCGACTTCGGCCTTGAGCGGCAGCGCGGGGATCACCTTACCATCGACCAGTTTGCGCAGGGCGAGATGCAGGGCGACATAGGCGCCAGTAATGGAGGCGGTCCGCGTGCCGCCGTCGGCCTGGATTACATCGCAATCAATCTTGATCTGCCGTTCGCCCATCTGGGTAAGGTCGGTGACGGCGCGTAAGGAGCGACCTATGAGGCGTTGGATTTCCTGCGTGCGCCCGCTTTGCTTGCCCTTGGCGGCTTCGCGGTCCATGCGCGAATGGGTGGCGCGCGGCAGCATGCCATATTCCGCCGTTACCCAGCCCTTGCCGGTATTGCGCAGAAACGGCGGCACTTTTTCGTCAATCGACGCGGTACACAAAACATGCGTATCGCCGAAACGCACCATGCAGGAGCCTTCCGCATGTTTGGCGAACCCCGGCTCTAGGCTGACAGCGCGCAGTTGGTCGGCGGCGCGGCCCGAGGGGCGGCGGAAGGCGGTGGTCATACCGATAGTCTCCAATGATTATTCAGACGCCGAACCCGCGAAGAATTCCTTCACGCGCTGGAAAAAGCCCGAGGATTGCGGGTGCGTTTGATCGGCTTCGCCCGCCGTATCGAACTCCCGCAAAAGCTCCTGCTGGCGCGGGGTGAGATTGACCGGCGTTTCCACGGTCGCCTCAACATACATATCGCCGCGCTGGGTGGAGCGCAGGACCGACATGCCCTTGCCGCGTAAGCGAAACTGATGCCCCGCTTGGGTGCCGGGCGGAATGGTGATCTTGACCCGCGACCCATCGATGGACGGCACTTCGATCTGCCCGCCCAGCGCCGCCGTCGTCATCGGAATCGGCACGCGGTAGAAGGTATTCGCCCCGTCGCGCTGGAAAATCCGGTGCGCAGCAATCGCTAGGAAGATGTAAAGGTCGCCCGCTGGCGCGCCGCGCACGCCCGCTTCGCCTTCGCCGGTCAAGCGAATGCGCGTGCCTTCCTCAACCCCCGCCGGGATGGTGACGGAGAGGGTTTTTTCTTTGCGCGTCCGCCCGGCCCCGCCGCAGGCTTTACAGGGTTTTTCGATCACTCGGCCCGCACCGCCGCACGAGGGGCAGGGGCGCTCGATGGTGAAAAAGCCTTGCTGGGCGCGCACTTTACCCGCGCCGCTACAGGTGGGGCAGGTGATGGGTTTGGAGCCCTGCTCCGCGCCCGATCCGTCGCACACTTCGCAGACGATGCTGGAGGCCACTTGCACCTTGGCCGTGGTGCCAGCGAAAGCATCTTCCAAGCTGATTTCGAGATTATAGCGCAGGTCCGCGCCGCGCCCGCTGGCCCCGCCGCGCCCACGCTGGCCGCCGCCACCCATGAACTCGCCGAAGACTTCATCGAAAATATCGGCAAAGCCGGAGGCGAAGTTGAAATCGAACCCGCCGCCTGCCCCCGCACCCGCGCCGCGCCCGGCCCCAGGGCCTTCAAACGCGGCATGGCCGAAGCGATCGTAAGCCGCGCGCTTATCATCGTCGCGCAGCACGTCATAGGCTTCGGAGATTTCTTTGAATTTCAGTTCAGCCGCGGCATCGCCCGGATTGCGGTCCGGGTGATACTGCATCGCAAGCTTGCGATAGGCTTTTTTGAGCTCGTCGGCGCTGGCGGTTCGCGCGACACCGAGCAGCTCGTAATAATCCTGTTTAGCCATGCTGCGGTCGCTGCACCCTGAGAGAGGTGTGAGTATCCAAAGAGAAGCCCGTCGGCGGTCCTTTTGGAGACCGCCGACGGGGTGGTTAGTCTGGCGAAATTAGGCCGTGCGGCCCTTCTTGCGCTCGTCCACTTCTTCGAAATCGGCGTCGACAACCGAGCTGTCGGCGGGTTCTGCTTCGGCCCCACCAGCAGCCCCCGAACCGGGTTCGGCCGATTCTTGCGCCTTGTAGATGGCTTCACCGAGCTTCATTGAGGCTTTGGCGAGGGCTTCGGTCTTGGCTTTAATCGCAGCGGCATCGCCCGACTCCAGTACCGCCTTCAGCGCCTTCACTTCTTCTTCAATCGCCGATTTTTCCGACCCGGAGACCTTATCGCCATGTTCGGCGAGGCTCTTTTCGGTCGAATGAATCAGGCTATCGGCGCCATTGCGGGCCTCGGCCACTTCCTTCTTCCGCTTGTCTTCGGCGGCATTGGCTTCGGCTTCCTTGACCATCTTTTCGATCTCGGAATCCGACAGGCCACCGGAGGCTTGAATACGGATCTGCTGTTCCTTACCCGTCGCCTTATCCTTGGCCGAAACGTTCACGATGCCGTTCGCGTCGATATCGAAGGTCACTTCGATCTGCGGAATGCCGCGCGGGGCGGGCGGAATGCCGACGAGGTCAAACTGACCCAGCATCTTATTATCCGCCGCCATTTCGCGTTCGCCCTGGGCCACACGGATCGTCACCGCCGTTTGGCTATCGTCGGCGGTCGAGAAGGTCTGGCTTTTGCGCGTCGGGATCGTCGTATTGCGATCGATCAAACGGGTGAAGACGCCGCCTAGGGTTTCGATGCCGAGCGACAGCGGGGTCACGTCGAGCAGCAGAACGTCCTTCACTTCGCCCTTCAGTACGCCGCCTTGAATGGCGGCGCCGACGGCCACCACTTCATCGGGGTTCACGCCGCGATGGGGTTCTTTGCCGAAGAAGCGCTTCACCGTTTCGATGATTTTCGGCATGCGGGTCATCCCGCCGACCAGAATCACTTCATCAATATCGGCGGCGGTCAGACCGGCATCCTTCAGCGCGGCCTTGCAGGGCTCGACCGTGCGTTCGACAAGATCATCGACCAGGGCTTCCAGCTTGGCGCGCGTCAGTTTGACGTTCAGATGCTTCGGACCGGAGGCATCCGCCGTGATGAACGGCAGGTTCACTTCGGTCTGGGTTGCCGACGACAGTTCGATCTTGGCCTTTTCGGCGGCTTCCTTCAGGCGTTGCAGGGCAAGCTTGTCGGAGCGCAGGTCGATACCCTGTTCCTTTTTGAACTCATCGGCCAAGTAATCGATAATGCGTTTATCGAAATCTTCCCCGCCCAAGAACGTATCGCCGTTGGTGGATTTCACTTCAAATACGCCGTCGCCGATTTCCAGCACCGACACGTCGAAGGTACCGCCGCCGAGATCGTAAACGGCAATGGTGCCCGAACCCTTCTTCTCAAGCCCGTAGGCCAGCGCAGCGGCGGTCGGCTCGTTGATGATGCGCAACACTTCGAGCCCGGCGATCTTGCCGGCGTCGCGGGTCGCTTGGCGCTGAGCGTCGTTGAAATAGGCCGGAACGGTGATGACGGCCTGCGTGACCGGCTCGCCCAGGAAAGCTTCCGCCGTTTCTTTCATCTTTTGCAGAATGAAGGCGCTGATTTGCGACGGGGAATATTTCTTGGAACGGCCTTCGACCCACGCATCGCCATTGTCACCGCCAACGATCTTATAGGGGACGAGGCCAATTTCCTTCTGCACCAGCTTATCGTCGAAGCGGCGGCCAACCAGGCGCTTTACGGCGAAAAGGGTGTTTTCCGGGTTCGTCACCGCCTGGCGCTTCGCGGACTGCCCGACGAGGCGATCGCCATTTTCGGCGAAGGCCACCATCGATGGCGTCGTGCGCGCGCCTTCGGCGTTTTCGATAACCCGGGCGTTTTTGCCATCCATGATGGCAATGCAGGAATTGGTAGTGCCCAGGTCAATCCCGATAACTTTGCTCATCAAACTCTTCCTTCTGTCTAGCAGACCCAATATGGCGGCCCTGGAGACGCCCGCAAGCCTTTCGGTTCCGGCCCCTCCCCACGGCACCGCCTGCGGTCCCCGTGGTCTGATCGAACCCCGCACCAGCGAGATGCTTCCCGGCTGACGCCTTAGCTATTCGATCCTGTCGAGGGTGT
The DNA here is from genome assembly GCF_044372965.1 of Elstera sp. Taxonomy (NCBI): domain Bacteria; kingdom Pseudomonadati; phylum Pseudomonadota; class Alphaproteobacteria; order Rhodospirillales; family Rhodospirillaceae; genus Elstera; species Elstera sp. Next base: position 18,828 of record NZ_JBILQX010000028.1, read on the forward strand.
ATGTAGGGCGCGGCGCGTCTACCTGCAACGGCGAAATCACTACGGACGGTGTGGTTTTTTCACCGAAATAGGGGGAAAAGCCCCGCCCGTGGCTGCAAACGGCTATGAGCAATGCGCATAGCAGGGTGCGGAAGAGTCCTGCCGCCGTCATAAACCTGTCACGGTCTAGTAACACAGCTTAATTACGGTGCAAAAACAGATGAAATTTCTGAGCGCCGTTGGTTCAGATACGCCGGGGGCGAGGCTATGCGTTTGCCTGCACTATCGATTTCCGTGAAATTGCCGATCCTCATTGTTGGGGCGGCTCTTGTAGCAGGCATTGCTACAGGCGTTATTTCCTTCGTCACCGCCGAACAACAGTTGCGAACGGCGACGGAAATTAAGCTAGACTCAATGTTGGAGTCGCGCCGTTCGGCGGTTTCGAGCTATTTCGAGGGGGTTGCCACCAATCTGCGCGTGCTGGCCACCAGCCCAGCGGTGCGCGGTGCGGTCAACGATCTCACCATTGGCTGGCAAAGCTTCGGGTTCGATCGAACGGAATCGCTGCAAGCAGCCTTCATCACCAACAACCCCGACAAAGCCGACCGCGCCAAACTCGACGACGGCAAGACCGGCAATTTTTACAGTCCCGCCCATGTCCAGCATCATCCGTGGCTGCGCACCGTGCGCCAGGAATCGGGCTATGGCGATCTGATGTTGTTCGATGCCAGCGCCAATCTGATCTATACGGTCGCGAAAAACGATGATTTCGCCACCAGTTTCCGCGCGGGGCCGTTCAAAGAATCGCATCTCGCCAAACTGCTGAAGGTCATTCGCGATAATCCCGAACCGGGCAAGATCGTGATGGCCGATTTCGCGCCCTATAAGCCGAACGGCGATAAGCCGACCAGCTTCCTCGCGACGGCAGTGTTTCAGCCCGATGGCGCTTTCTCTGGCGTGCTCGCCGTGCAGTTGCCTGTCGACGGGATGAATAAGGTTCTGGGCAACACGGCGGGCATGGGTAGGACCGGCGAAACCTATATGGTCGGCTCCGATCTTATGATGCGGTCGGTGTCGCGTTTCTCCGGGGCCGACGCCATCCTCTCGACCCATGTCGAGACGGGTTCGGTTAAGGCGGCGCTCGAAGGTCGCGACGGCGTTCATGAAATCAAAAACTACCGCAATGCCGAGGTTATTTCGTCCTACCGGCCCGTCGATGTGTTCGGCATCCGCTGGGCGCTGCTGGGCGAAATCGACGCGGCGGAAGTGTTTGCGGATATCGATAGCCTGCGTAACACGCTGCTGATTACGGGGACGCTTCTGCTGGCGGTGCTCGCCATTGTCGGGATCTTTACGGCGCGCGGCATCGCCGTTCCGCTGAGCGCGATTACGAAAGCGATGAATAGGCTGGCCTCGGGCGATCTTGCCGTGACGGTACCGGGCAACAAGCGCACCGACGAAATCGGCAAAATGGCCGTGGCCTTCGACGTGTTCAAGCAGCAGGCCATCGATAACGACCGTTTGGCGCAGGAACAGGACGCGCTGGAAGGCCGCGCGGCCGAAGTGAAGCGCCGCACCCTGAACGAATTGGCGCAAAGTCTAGAAAGCAGCGTCAATCATGTGGTGCAGGAAGTCAGCGGCCTTGCCGACGATATGGAATCGACCGCGCTTGGCATGACGCGCACCGCCGAAGAAACCAGCCGCCAGTCGGGCCATGTCTCGGATGCGGCCCAAAGCGCTGCGGAATTCGTGCAGAATGTGGCAAGCGCAGCCGACGAACTCAGCCGCTCGATCACCAGTATCACGAGCCAAGTGCAGGAAGCGGGCCGGGTTGCGGGCGATGCGGTGAGCAATGCCGATATGATTACCGGCACGATGCGCTCGCTCTCGGAAGCCGCGCAGCGCATCGGTCAGGTCGTTGATCTCATCAATGGCATCGCCGGGCAGACCAATCTGCTGGCCCTGAACGCCACCATTGAAGCGGCGCGCGCCGGAGATGCAGGCAAGGGCTTTGCGGTGGTTGCGGGCGAAGTGAAGCAACTTGCAACGCAAACGGCGCAGGCGACCGGCGATATTGCGGCCCAGGTGCAGATGATCCAATCGACCACGCGGCAAGCCGTGGATGGAATGGCGGGCATCGCCGCGATTATCCGGCGGCTCGATCAGATCAACGGCGAGATTTCTGGCGCAATCGATCAGCAAGATCGGGCTACCTCGGACATTGCGCTCTCGATCCAATCGGCCGCGGCTTCCACCAACACCGTCTCGGGCAGTATCGGCGGCGTGACGCAAGCGGCCATCGATACCGGCGACGCGGCAGTGCATGTGCTAACGATTGCGGGCAAGCTGAACGAGGAATCGACCAGCCTGCTGGAAACCATCGAAGGTTTCGTGCGCCAGTTGCGCGACACGGCGGATGGCGACGCGGTAGAACTGGCGCCGCCCGCAAATGATAGCGATGCGGGCGACGCGCGCCCGATTCTCCTCTCCGAAGCGGCAGAATAACGCAAGGGTGCCTTGCGGGCGGGGGGAGCTCCCCCCCTTTCCCCCCCTTTCCCCCCCTTCTCCGGCCTGTTACAAGGACGTAACACAGTCAAGGCAAAGGGTGATCGGTCTATGCGGCAAGGGGACGTTCGGCGCAGCACGAAAGAAACCAGCATCGAGGTTCGGGTAAACCTGGATGGCACGGGTATTTACGACGTGAAAACCGGCATCGGGTTTCTCGATCACATGCTGGAACAGCTTTCCCGCCATAGTTTGATCGATCTTTACGTGCGCGCCGAAGGCGATTTGCATATCGATTTTCACCACACGACCGAAGACAGCGGCATTGCCATTGGCGAGGCCGTGACGAAGGCGCTCGGCGACCGCAAGGGCATTACCCGTTACGGTTCGGCCCTCATCCCGATGGATGAAACCCTGACCCGCGTGGCGCTCGATGCCTCTAACCGCCCCTATCTGATTTGGAAGGTGAATTTCACCCGCGACAAGCTGGGTGAGATGGATACGGAACTCTTCAAGGAATGGTTCCAGGCTTTCGCGCAAAGTGCGGGCCTAACGCTGCACGTTGAAAACCTCTATGGCGAGAATAATCACCATATTGTTGAGAGCTGCTTTAAGGCGCTCGCCCGCGCACTGCGCCAAGCAGTAACGGTCGATCCGCGCGCCGCCGCCGCGATTCCCTCGACCAAAGGGGTCTTAGGTGGGTCGCTGTAATGGCTGAAACCATAGCGGTTATTGATTACGGATCGGGCAATCTGACCTCGGCGGCAAAAGCGCTCGAACGGGCGGCGCGCGATGCGGGGCGCAGTGTTTCGGTCATCGTCACCGGCGACGCGGAAAAAGTGGCGGCGGCGGATCGTTTGGTTCTGCCGGGCCAGGGCGCTTTCGGCGATTGTCGGCGCGGGCTGCTCGCCGTTCCGGGCCTGCTGGAGGCGCTGACCGAGGCGGTGCGGGTGAAGGCGAAACCCTTCTTCGGCATTTGCGTCGGCATGCAGTTGATGGTGACGCGCGGCATCGAACACGGCGAACACGCGGGGTTGGACTGGATTCCGGGCGTCTGCCAACGGCTGACGCCCACCGATCCGGCGCTGAAGATTCCGCATATGGGCTGGAATACGCTCACCCTTACGGCGCCCGCGCATCCAGTGCTGGCGGGGTTAGGGACGGCGGAGCATGTTTATTTCGTCCACTCTTACCATATTACTGATATCGCCGCGTCGGACGTGCTGGCCGAAACCGAGTATGGTGGCCCGGTTGTTGCGATCCTTGGCCGCGATACGATGGTGGGGACGCAGTTTCATGCGGAGAAAAGCCAGGCGGCTGGATTGCGGCTCTTGGGTAATTTTCTGAACTGGCGGCCTTAATCCCCTGAAGTTTGGCCTTTGGGCCTTTGCCTTCCCGGAGACTGCGATGGATCAGCGCGTGCCTCTTTCCTCAGGGCCTGGTGTGATTACGGCGGAGCGTCTGGAGCAGTTCAGCGGTACCGATCTGCACGATCTGTGCGATGCGGCGGCGGCGGCGATTGACGATGGCGGCGGCTTCGGCTGGCTGGTGGCCCCGCGCCGGGATGTGTTCGAGCGCTATTGGAGCGGCGTCGTGCTGGTGCCGGAGCGCACGCTCTTCGTTGGGCGGGTCGATGGCACCATTGGCGGTGCGGCGCAGTTGCAGCGCCCGCCGCGCAATAATGAGGCGCAGGCCCATGTCGCCACACTGACGGGCATGTTCGTTGCCCCTTGGGCGCGCGGGCGCGGCATGGCGCGGGCGATTGTTCTCGCTATCGAAGCTGCCGCGCGCGAGGCGGGGTTCAAGGTTATCAATCTCGACGTCCGCGAAACCCAGGTGAATGCCATCAAGCTCTACGAAACCTTGGGCTATCACCGTTGGGCCACCCACCCCCATTACGCCATTGTCGACGGTCGGATGATCGCCGGTCATTATTTCACCAAGCTGCTGAGTGACGCTCCATGATCCTGTTTCCGGCCATCGATCTCAAGGAAGGTGCCTGCGTGCGCCTCGTGAAAGGCGATATGGCACAGGCCACGGTTTTTAATACCGATCCCGGCGACCAAGCCGCGCAGTTTGCGCGGGCGGGGTGCGAGTGGATTCATGTGGTCGATCTCGATGGGGCTTTTGCGGGCAAACCCGCCAATCGTGGCGCGGTGGAAGCCATTCTGTCGGCAACGCCCCTGCCGGTGCAACTGGGCGGCGGTATCCGCGATCTGGCCACGATCGAAGCTTGGCTGACCGCAGGAGTGCGCCGGGTGATCCTCGGCACGGCAGCGGTGCGCAATCCGGCCCTGGTGAAAGACGCCTGCCGCCTGTTCCCGGAGCGGGTGGCGGTCGGCATTGACGCGCGCAAAGGCTTCGTTGCGGTGGAAGGCTGGGCGGAAACTTCGGAGCTTCAGGCCGTCGATCTGGCGCGCTTGTTTGAAGACGCTGGCGTTGCTGCGATCATCTATACCGATATCGACCGCGACGGCACCTTGACCGGGGTGAATGTGGAAGCAACAGTCGCGCTGTCGCAGGCGGTGCGCATCCCCATCATCGCCTCGGGTGGGGTCGGATCGATGGCCGATCTCGACGCGCTGAAAGCCGCCAACGCGCCGGGCATTGCCGGGGTGATTACGGGCCGGGCGCTCTACGATGGGCGCATCGTGCTGGCCGATGCGCTCGCGCTGTTAGCGGCTTAAGGGGGGCGCGCCGATGCTCAAAATTCGCCTAATCCCTTGCCTGGATGTCAAAGATGGCCGCGTGGTCAAGGGCGTCAATTTCGTCGATCTCGTCGATGCGGGCGATCCTGTGGAACAGGCGCGCTTTTATGATGCTGCCGGGGCCGACGAGTTGACCTTTCTCGACATCACTGCCTCCTCGGATAACCGCGCGACGATTCTCGACGTGGTCTCGCGCACGGCGGCGGAATGTTTCATGCCGCTCACCGTCGGCGGCGGCGTGCGCGCGGTGGAGGATATTCGGAAGCTGCTGCTCGCGGGTGCTGATAAAGTCTCCATCAATACCGCCGCGATCCACCGGCCGGAATTCGTGAAAGAGGCTGCCGAAAAATTCGGGAGCCAATGCATCGTCGTGGCGGTGGACGCAAAGCAAGTGTCGCCGGGGCGCTGGGAGATTTTCACCCACGGCGGGCGCAACCCGACCGGGCTTGAGGCGGTGGCCTGGGCGCAGCGGATGGCGGCCTATGGCGCAGGCGAACTGCTGCTAACCTCAATGGACCGCGACGGCACGAAAAGCGGTTTCGATCTGGCGCTAACGCGCACCGTCGCCGATGCCGTGCCGGTACCGGTGATCGCCTCGGGCGGCGTTGGTACGCTCGATCATCTGGTCGATGGCGTGCGCGATGGTCATGCGGCGGCCGTCTTGGCAGCCTCGATTTTCCACTTCGGCACCTTCACTATCGGCCAAGCCAAAGCCCATATGGCGGCGGCGGGGATACCGATGCGCCCAGTTGCGGCTGCGTAAAGGCAGTCCGCCGACCTGCCCAGGCAATAGGCAGTAAAAAATGTGTAGTTTTCACGCTGATATGTCTAGACAAAGTGGTGCGAGATGCGCACAACCGTCAGCCGGAGATTGTAGATGACGGAGCCTTCGATGACACCCCCGACTGCCCATATTCTGGATCAGCTTTACAGCCGCATCGAGAGCAAGCGTAAAGCCGACCCGGAAACCTCCTATACGGCCAAAATGTTTGACCGGGGCACCCATAAGATTGCGCAGAAGGTTGGGGAAGAGGCGGTCGAGGTTGTCATCGAAGCCATCCGGGGCAAGCGCAAGCGACTGGTTTCGGAAAGCGCCGACCTTCTGTATCATTTAACCCTACTGTGGGCGGCGTCGGACGTGGAGCCGGGCGAGGTTTGGCGGGAACTGGCGCGCCGTGAAGGCGTGTCGGGCTATGCGCACCTGGGCCGGGAAACCGACGACGACGAAGATTAGGCCTTAAACGGGGGCATGCCCCCGCCAGACTTGGGGGTAAGCCGCATGTCCTACGATCCGTCGAATATCTTCGCAAAAATTTTGCGGGGCGAAATCCCGTCTAAACCGGTCTATCAGTCAGACCATGTTCTGGCCTTCCCGGACATTTCGCCGCGCGCGCCGGTGCATATTCTCATTATCCCGAAAGGCGCTTACGTAAGCGCTCAGGATTTTAGCCAAAACGCCAGCCCGGCGGAGAAAATCGCCTTCATTGATGCTATCGGCGCGATTGCCGCTGAACAGGGCGTGGCCGAAACCGGCTATCGGCTTATTGCCAATACCGGCGCCCATGGACATCAGGAAGTGCCGCATTTCCATTTACACCTTATCGGCGGCCGCGCCTTAGGCTCGATGCTGCCGCACGATTAAGGCAATGGGCGGGCGCGGGGCTATGCCGCGCCCTGGTCAATCAAGTCCAGGGGATGGGCGACTTCCAGTTGCATTTGTCCGCGCCCCCCTTGGAGCAGACGAATGCCATGGTCGCGCTCCTCCAGGCGGCGTTTCAGCAGGATCAGCCGGGTTGCAAGATTATCCGAGACCTGCGGCAGGCCGATGCTGGGATCGAGCCGCAACTCCCGGCTAGAAAACTGCGTGCGACCGTGGGTGCGGAACTCGCGCAGCAACTTCCACAGAATAGCCCCGGCGACGCCCTTGATGAGATATTCATCGTTCAAGAAAACGGTTGCCGTACCGGGGAAATAGCGTACGCGCAAGGCCGGGCCCTCCAAGGGCTGCTGGCGGGGCGGCCCCATCGGTTCTGCATCGAATTCCTGGCAGTTAGCGTCGGGGAACTGGCCCAGTAACGCCCCGAAATGCTGGGCCACCATCCAAAGCGCGTCTTCAAGATCATGGTTGAACGCATAATTCTTGGGGCTCTCGACAAAGAGAACCCCCTTAATTTGCCGTCCAATCTGCGTGGGCACGGCCATTTGACTTTGCGGATTGATCAGTCCAGGCAAAGCAATTTCCGGCTCTAAAATAGCGCCTTCTTTAAGAATTTCGCGACGAACGGCCCGGCTATAAGCATTTTCTTGAAGCATGTGATTGATGCGGACCGGTGCCGCAATTTCGGCGGCGACGCCGATCACGCCGTCGCCTAAGGCCACTTCCGAGCCGACGCCCGAGGTGGGATAGCCGTAACTGTCCAGGGTATAAAGCCGCTTCGATCCCCAATCGACCGCCAGCATCATGCTATGATGAATGTCGAAATTGGCCGCGAGGGCGGGCAACAGCGCCGAGACCAGCGAATCGCTGGTCGTGTGACCCACTAGCGCCTCGAAGACGCGGCGGACTTTCGGCATCAGGCTCGGTTGCGGCGGCGGCGATAGGGCCTTGCCCGGCATCCGTTCTACCGATAACACGCGATACACATCGGCCCCGAGTAACCGGAAAACCTGTGCCATGCCGTGGTGAGAGGCGATACCCGCAAGTTTTGCCCGCATCCGTTCGAACAGTTGGCCGCTGGTCTCTGTGCGTAAATATTGAACCGTGATCCGAAATTTTTCGGAGGTGTGAGGGTGAAGAAGCACCAGTTGCGCGATGGGGTTCTCGTGAATATTTCGATGAGTTTTGTTAAAAAACTGAAAACTCAACGCAATATGCGTTTCATCGATGTAATGAACATCGGAAAGATAAGAAACATTAACCTCTCCGGCGCTGTCGACCGTGGCGATAGCCGATGGGGAAATGCCATCAAAGGCATCGCGAATTGCACTGAGTGAGATCATTTAGGTTGTCCATAAAGGCGCACCCCGGCGTTTGGTCCGGGAGTTTGTTCAAAAACGGCGGTTAGCTCAAAGCTGAGAACCGCAAGGTCAAGCGGATTGACGGCCAGATAGGCGCGCGACTTTTCTTCCAAATAGCCGACCTTATCGAATTCGATAACCATCCGCTCAATCGGCCCGGTAATCCAATCCGCCTCGGCGGCCGTGGCGGGGCGCAGGTGCTGAAACGTCCCTTTGAATTGATACGTTTGAAGTGTGGATGGCAGGCAAGTAACGATAGCGACGGAGGACCCTGGGAGTGGCGGAGGGTCCAGCATCGCTTTATCTTGGCCGTCTATGAAAACCTGCTTGTTCTGGTCAGTGACGCGACACGCAAGCGCGCGGGCGATAGACGGTGTATTTCCCGGCCCAATGAGAGCAAGAATTACCGTTATCGGCCCCTCGAGATAGCGAGTGAGCCCCAGGGCCTTAATCAAAGGCATTCCCATATCTGCGATCCGTCCTAGGTGGACAGCCGACGCGGACGAATTCTTTTTCTATCCCCGTCGCAATCGGCGGAAGGAATCATAAATTCAGGGAAAAAAAAGGCAGCACTCATAATACGCATCTCCAGATACGTTTACGCACACCATGCCCGTGCCATGATGAAAACAATTTAAAAGCTATGTCAATTATAAACTTGATCCGGTAGGCCTCGGGGAGCTGCTCCGTCCGTATCACCGATATCAGAACCGTGAAGCGGCAGGCAGCACCCCGAGTAAGGACAAAAAGCGCGTCTATCGGTTTGGATTAAACCGCAGCTCCCAGCGGCAATCTCTCTAATTCTGTCGCTGTCAAATTGGTGCGAAGCATTTGTAGAACGGCATCGAACACTGCCGGCGGCGCGTTCGCCCGGAGCCCGGTTATTTTATCTGAGCGCTCTTGTGCCGTAAGATTTGGCAGCATCCAGCGCAAGGACTGTGCAGCCACTTGCGGGGACAGGCTGCCGACAATGTTGTGCTCAATTTCTTGTATTTCGGCATCGGTCAGATGCTGCCAAAGAATGGCGTTATGGCGTTTTTCTTCGTCCAGCATATGGGCAAAGTCGATCACCATATACTCGCCGAATGCCAAATAAAGCTGATGGGCGATGGCTTCACGGTCGGGGGTCGGCGCTTCGGAAAGCTGTGCAACCCGGTCGGTGAGCGCATTTAGGCTATCGATATGGCGGGCGTGTTCCTCTTCCGCAAGGGCTTGGCTTCCGGGCTGAACGCGCGCCAGAATCGGATGAATAAAAGTATCTTCATGGGCGAGGTGCGCGACACAGAAAGGGAAGAACTCGTTCAAGTCAGATAGAAGTCGACGGGTTTCGCCATCGTTCTGCCAGTCATTCCGCCCGATCTTAATAAGAAGATCGGCGGACCAAGCCCTCAGGGCCTTATGAATTGCAGCATAGAGATCATAGCGATGTTGATGAGCCATCAGCGTTACCTGTCGGTCTTACGAAAAGGAAAGCTGATCATAGAAGCTCTTCATGAAAACTATTTCTTATTTTTCAATTAAGAGAACTATAAAAAAATGCTAGTCGCTCAATCTGACATTCGGGCGCTGGAGATAAGCGGGCTGCTGTGCAGATCCCGACTATCAACAAAAGCCGCCGAAGCGCGGTGCTTCGGCGGTTCAGTTTACACGATAAACCGGTAAGTGTCGGTTAAACCGTCCCAGTTCGAATAGCGCCTAGGAAGCCGTCGACTTCCCGATGTAAATCGCCCGCTTCCCCGGCCAATAGTTCGGCGGCGTGCAGAACGCCTTTCGCCGCTTGCCCGGTGGAGGTGGTTGCCCCGCGCACGCGCTCGATGACGCGCGCAACGCCCTGGGTCCCTTGGGCGGCTTGATCGGCGCTACGGGCGATTTCGCCGGTGGCGGCCCCTTGCTCTTCCACCGCAGCGGCAATGGTGGCGGCAATGCCGCTAATATCGCCGATGATCGTATCGATCTGGTTGATCGCCGTAATCGCGGCGCGCGCGCCCTGGGTGATCGAGCCGATTTGCGAGCCGATTTCCTCGGTGGCTTTTGCGGTTTGACTGGCGAGGCTCTTAACCTCACCGGCAACCACGGCAAAACCGCGCCCGGCTTCCCCGGCGCGGGCGGCTTCAATGGTCGCATTCAGGGCCAGCAGATTGGTTTGCGCGGCGATGCCATCGATGAGCTTGGCAACCTCGCCAATCCGCTCCACGGCCCCTGCGAGCCCCCGCACGGTATCGCCCGCTTTGCGGGCTTCTGATACGGCCTGATCGGCAATCGTATTGGAATGGACGACTTGGCGGGAAATTTCGCTGATCGAAACCGTAAGCTGGGCCGAGGCGGCGGCCACGGCATCGACATTGCCGATGGCTTGGGCGGCGGCGGCTGCGACTTCGACCGTCTGCTGGGTTGCCCCTTCGGCCATATTGGCCATCGAGCCCGAGGCGTTGCGCATTTCCTCCGCCGCCCGGCGCACCGTGGTGACGATTTTGGCGACGCTCTGTTCGAACTGATCGGCCATATGGGTAAGGGCTTT
>NZ_JBILQX010000036.1:0-25702 GCF_044372965.1 Elstera sp.
CTTCAGGTAATTGGTGCCCCGCCCCAGCAGCTTGACGCCAAGAATATACGAGAAAAGCGCCGCCAGCAGCGGTTCGGGTAGGGCTGGGAACTCGGCGCTATGAAGCCCGGCAATCGCCGCAAAACCGCGCAGATCTTCGGGCGAAAAAGCGCGGGTAACGGTCGCGGTTTGACCAAGCGTCAGCATTAGACATTCCCCACATCAAGAATTGTGCTGGCTTCTGTCACCGGCGTATCGTCGGCACTGCGGGCAACCCGAACCGAGATCCGCGCCTCGGAGCCTTCAACACTGTCGATTGTTGCGGTAATGCGGATCGGCTCGCCCGCATAGGCCGGGTGCGGAAACATCAGGCTCTGCTGCTTTGCGACCGCGTTCGGGAGTTGGCGGCGCATCTCCGCCCAAAGGTAGCTATAAATCAGCATGCCATGGGCGACGGGACGCCCAAAGCGAGTGCGGGCGGAAAATTCGGGATCGACGTGAATCGGATTATCATCGCCACTGACGCGGGCGAAAAGCTCAAGCTCGGCCTGGGTGGGCGTATGCTCAATCGTAAAAAAAGGACCAGGAACAAGGGACATTACGCAGACTCCGGCTTTTGGGGTTCCGTCAGCGCCGCGCGCAGATGGTGCTTTTGCACCTTACCGGCGGCGGTGCGTGGAAAATCGGTAACAATCGTGACATGCTTGGGAACCTTATAGGTCGCCAGCGCGGCACGGGCATGCTGCTGCAAGTCGGCGGGATCAGCAGTTTGCCCCGGACGCAAGATAACGGCCGCGTGCCCCACTTCACCCCACTTCTCATCACTCACGCCAACCACCGCCGCTTCCAGCACAGCCGGGTGGGCCTGCAAAACATGTTCCACCTCCGCCGGATAGACGTTTTCACCACCGGAGATATACATATCCTTGATCCGATCAACGATGGTGTAATAGCCATCGGCATCGCGGCGCGCGATATCGCCGGACTTCAGCCACCCGCCCGGCGCAAATGCGGCTTCAGTCGCCATCGGATTGTTAAAATAGCCGGGCGTAATACCGGGGCCGCGAAACCAAAGCTCGCCATCGTCGCCGTCAACCCCATCGGCCCCGACCAGTCGCACCTCGGCCAGAAGCTGCGGCTTGCCGACCGAACCAATCTTGGTGGGGGCCTGCGCCCGGTCCATGAAAAACACCGTGGGGCCGGTTTCGGTCATGCCCATGCCGTTGCAAATGGTGACGCCCCGTTCCAGAAACGTCTGAATCAACGCCGCCGAGATTGGCGCGCCGCCGCAGCCCCAATGTTTGACGGCGGAAAAATCGGTCCGCTCGAACGCCGGATGCAGGCTGATCGCCTGATAAATCGCCGGAACCCCGAAGAAGACGGTAATCCTCCCCTGCTGAACCAGCGACAGAACAAGGTCCGCATCGAATTTCGGCAGAACCTGCGACACGCCGCCGACGATGAAAACCGGCAAAGTGTGCAGATTGATCCCGGCGGTATGGAAGAGCGGTAGAAAGTTGAGCGACTTCGTATCGGGGCCAATTCCCGTTGCCGTTTGAACGTTGATCATATTGGCCAGGGCCATGCCTGCCGTTTGGATGACCGCTTTTGGTTTGCCGGTGGTGCCGGAGGTATACAGCAGATACCAGGGCGCATCGGTTTCCCAGGGCGTCGGGGTCATAGGCTCGCCCGGCTGGTCGCAGACGGCATCCCACTCGATCAAGCTGCGCGAGGGCAGCCGGGCCGCTGCCACCACCTTGCTGGCGAGATCCGCCGTCGGCCCATCGAAGAACATCAGCTTCGCGCCACTATCGTCGATAATCGGCGCGAGTTCCGCCGGGGTCTGACGCCAATTCAGCGGCACCAGAATGGCCTTGGCGCGGGCGCAGGCAAACAGCAGTTCGAAAAACGGCACATTGTTATGACAGAGGACCGCGATCCTATCGCCCTCGCCAATCCCAAGCGACCGCAAGAACGCCGCGCCGCGCCCAACGCGCCGTTCGATTTCGGCGAACGACCAAACCCGCCCGCTCACCGGATCGGCGAAGGCTGCGGCGTCCGGCGTTAGCATTGCGCGTTGCGCGCAAAGGTCGGGGATAAACTTCATGCGGCGCGTCCTAGAAAATGCTTCATACCGGCGTCGGTTTCGGGCAAATCGATCAGGCTCAAGAAGCACAGGCGCTCCCGCTCCAACCCCAGCGCCACCCGGGCCCGGCGCTCCGGCGGCCAGAGCAAGCGTTTGGTTGCCGCCAAACTATGCGCGTGTTTGCCAAGCAAAACCTGGACCCAAACGGCGATCTGATCGTCTAGGGCGGCGGGATCGGTCACGGCTTGGACGAGACCGAGTCCCAAGGCTTCATCCGCCGTTACCATCCGGTTCAGCAGTTGGATTTCCGCCGCCCGCACCGGGCCGATCCGGTCGGGGAGGAGCGCCGTCCAGCCACCATCGGGGGCGAAACCCACATCGACATAATAGGGCGCGATAAAGGCTCCGCGCGTCATCGCCACCAGATCGGCGGCAAGAACGAAGCCTAAGGATCCGCCCGTTACCGGCCCTTGCACGCGCGCGATGACCGGGCACGGCAGATCGATCAAAGCCAAAATCGCCCGGTGAAGCCCACCGACGAGGCCCGTCGCATACTCCCGACGCTGCAAAAGCGGCACATCGGCAAAGGCCGCCACATCCCCGCCCGTCGAAAAACTCCGCCCCGCCCCGGTAAACACGAGCAGGCGCGGCGGCAGGCGCGCAAGATCATCGAGCGCGGCGTTCAAAGCCTCCAACAGCGCGGGCACAAGGCTATTATGACGCTGCGGCCGGTTCAGCGTGAGCGTCGCAACCCCGTTTTCGCGGCGGACCGTGACGAGGTTTTCCGTCATGGTGCGCGCCCGTTGGTGGATTTCGGCGCGATGCCATGGGAAATGAAGGCAAAGGCGGCCTCTGTGGCCGCTTCGATCGATGCTTCCTTGTCCCACAGCGCATAGCGCCGCCCGATGAAATCGCTAATCCCCATTAAAGCCCATGCCCGTAACTCCGCATCGCCGGGGGAAAGTTGTCCATCCCCTTCTGCTGCACTTAGAACTTGCCGATAGTTGTTCGCGAAATCGTGATAGTAGCGCCGATACGCCGCCTCATCCACAAATTGCGACTCCGCCACAACCCGATAGAGATTGGGATTGTCACGCACGAAGGATAGGAAAGCGTGGAGGCCGCGCTTTTCGATCTCCAGCCGATGCGTTAGCCCGGTCGTCGCAAGGGTCAGATGGCGGCGTAGGCGGCGGCCCATGCGCAAGACAAGCTCGCGCATGACATCCTCTTTCGAGCGGAAATAGAGGTAAAAGGTGCCCTGGGCGACCGCCGCTTCCTGGGTGATCGTACTGATCGAGGCGTCTGAAAAGCCTCGACGGCCAATGTCCCGCTCGGCTGCGTCCAAAATACGCTGGCGCGTTCGCTCACCCCGACTGGTTTTCGGGGCGGGCAAGGCCGATGGGAGCGATGCCTCTTCTATCGGTGCATTCGCCATAAATTCTCCTCCCGCACTCCCGACTTGACGGGAGTGCGATGAGAGGATAGGAAAAGATGAAACATGACTCAAGTGTCAGTTTGCGCACTGGGGTCACAAACAAGTCAGTAAACAAACGCTGATGGGGGGAGAAAACCTAAATGCGCACCATTCGGACTCTATGTCTGACGGGGGCGGCGCTTGCTGCGCTGTCGACCCCGGCTCTGGCCAAAGATCTTAAAATCTGCCTCATCGCTGGCAAGACCGGCGCGCTCGAAGCCTATGCCAAGCAGACCGAAGTCGGCTTTACCATGGGGCTCGAATATCTCACCCAGGGCAAGAACGAAATTCTGGGGCGCAAGCTTCAAGTTCTGGTCAAGGACGATCAACTGAAGCCGGATCGCGGCAAGGCGCTGCTGGAAGAATGCTATGCCGATGACGGGGCCGAAATCGCCGTTGGCTCGACAGGGTCCGCCGTGGCGCTTGCCATGCTGCCCGTCGCCGAAGAAGCCAAGAAAGTTCTGATCGTCGAGCCCGCCGTAGCCGATTCGATCACCGGCGAAAAATGGAACCGCTATATTTTCCGCACCGGTCGTTCCTCCTATCAGGATGCGCTCGCCGCCGCCGCCGCGATTCCCGATAACGAAGAGGTTGCCATCGGCATGCTCGGCCTCGATACCGCCTTTGGGCGCGACGGGGTAAAGGCTTTCGCTGAAGCGCTGGCCGCGATGCGCCCGAAAGCAAAAATCGTCGCCGAAGAATATGCCGCCGGGAATACCGCCGACTTTACCCCCTTCGCCGAACGCCTGTTCGCCGCATTGAAGGATAAGCCCGGCAAGCGCGTTATCAACTTCATCTGGGCGGGCGCCCACCCGATGGCGAAGTTTGTCGATATGAAGCCCGAGCGCTTCAATATCATGCTCGCGCCGGGCGGCAATATTCTACCCGTGATGAACGCCTGGAAGCAGTTTGCCGGGGCCGAAGGCGGCACCTACTACTACCATGCGTTCCCGAAGAATAAGATGAACGACTGGCTGCGCACCGAATACCAAAAGCGCTACAATGCGCCGCCTGATTTCTTCGTTGCAGGCGGGTTCGCGGCGGCTTCCGCCGTGTTCAACGGCATCACCAAAGCAGGCGGCACTGATACCGAAAAGCTGATCGCCGCGATGGAAGGCATGATGTTCGAAACGCCGAAGGGCGATATGATCTTCCGCGCCGTCGATCATCAAGCCCAGCAGGATATGTTCCACTGGCGCATCAAAAAGGACGCAACGGATAATGATCTGCTGGAGCTGGTTGCAACTATTCCGGCAGCAACCATGCCCCTGCCCTTCCGCAATAAGCGATAAAGCCTTACCCTACTCACCAGCTTGGGGGAGGGGGCGGGGCGACTTCGGTCGCCCTGCTTCCCCCCCGACCGCCCCAGTAGGAAGCCTTCTCTCATGTCTGTTCCGGTTCTCGAATCCCGCGACCTGACCATCCGCTTTGGCGGGCATACGGCGGTCAATGCGGTCAGCACCTCGTTTACGGCGGGGACACTTACCGCCATCGTCGGCCCGAATGGGGCTGGGAAAACCACCTATTTCAATCTTCTCTCCGGCCAACTCCCCGCCTCGGCGGGTCAGGTGCTGCTGGATGGTGAGGATATTACCCGGCTAGGGCCGGCGGATCGGGCACGGCGCGGCATTGGCCGGGCGTTCCAGATCACCAATCTCTTCCCGCAACTGACCGCCCACGAAAACGTCCGCCTTGCCGTGCAAGCGCGCGACCCCGCCGCCGCCAATATTTGGCAGCGCTGGACGGGGCACCGCGCCTGGATCGAGCGGGCCGAATGGGTGCTGGAGGAGGTAAACCTTCAACATCAGCGCGACACTCCGGCCTCCTCCCTCTCCCACGGCGACAAGCGCAAGCTTGAGGTGGCGATCATGATGGCGCTGGAGCCCCATGTGTTCATGTTCGACGAGCCGACCGCCGGCATGTCGGTCGATGAAGTGCCGGTGATCCTGGAGTTGATTCAGAAGCTCAAACGCGCGGGCGATAAAACCATTCTGCTGGTCGAGCATAAGATGGATGTGGTGCGCAGCCTCGCCGACCGCATCATCGTGCTGCATCACGGTCAATTGCTGGCCGATGGCGACCCCGCCACGGTGATTGCCTCGCCGCTCGTGCAGGAAGCGTATTTGGGCCGGGCACCCGAAAAAGCCCAAGCGGAGAAGAACCATGGCTAACCCGCTGCTGCGGCTTGAGGGGGTTCATACCCACATCGGCCAATATCATATTCTGCAAGGCGTTGATCTGACCGTGAACGAGGGCGGCATCACCATGCTGCTCGGGCGCAATGGCGCGGGGAAAACCACGACGCTGCGCACCATCATGGGCCTGTGGAAACCCTCGCAAGGGACGGTCACCTTCGACGGCAAGCCCATCGGGGGCAAGGATACGCCCAGCATCGCCCAAAGCGGTATCGCCTATGTGCCGGAGACGATGGCCGTATTCCACGATCTCACGGTCGAAGAGAATATGAAGCTCGCCGCCCGCTCCGGCCCACCCGATGCCGCGCGGCTGGAGTGGATTTTCGGCTTCTTCCCGGCGCTCAAACGCTTTTGGCACTCGCCCGCCGGGGTTCTGTCGGGCGGACAAAAGCAGATGGTGGCGATTGCCCGCGCCCTTGTGGAGCCGCAGCGCTTAATCCTGATCGACGAGCCAACAAAGGGCCTTGCCCCCGCCATCATCGAAGGCATGATCGGCGCGTTTCAGGAATTGAAGCGCCAGAGCACGATTCTGCTGGTCGAACAAAACTTCCGCTTTGCCGCCGCCCTCGGGGATTCGATTGCGGTGGTCGATGACGGGCGCGTCGTTCATGCGGGGAGCATGGCCGATCTGGTCGCGGATAATGGCTTGCAGGAACGCCTGCTCGGCCTCTCGCTCGACGCGCATCAATAGGAGGCTGATATGTCCGAGACCAAAGCCGCCCCCCAAAGCGCCGCCCCCGCCGATATTCCGCGCGCGAAGCTCGATCTGCTGCCGCTCCTGATCCCCGTGGTTCTCGCTGCCGCTGCCCTGGTGCTGGTCGGCAGCCCGACGACCTGGCTGACCCTCACCCTCTCCGCGCTCGCCATGGGCATGATGATCTTCGTCATCGCCTCGGGGATGACGCTGGTGTTCGGGCTGATGGACGTCATCAACTTCGGCCACGGAGCCTTCATTGCGATTGGCGCTTACCTCGCCTTTACCGTGCTGGGGCCGCTGGCCGGGTGGATGGCGTCGGAGTCGCTGCTGACCAACCTTAGCGCGCTCGCGGTTGCCGCCCTCGCCGCGATGATCGGCACCGGCGCGCTGGGCATGGCGTTCGAGCGAATCATTATCCGCCCAGTCTATGGCCAGCATCTGAAGCAGATTCTGATTACGATGGGTGGGCTCATTGTAGCGGAACAAGCGCTGCACGCGATTTTTGGCGGCGACCAAAAGGCCATGCCGCTACCCAATGGATTGCGCGGCGCGATTGTCGTCGGCGATCTTGCCTTCGAAAAATACCGCCTGCTGATCGTCGTGGTCGGGTTAGCAGTCTTTACCGGCATGCAGTTGGTGCTGAACCGCACCCGCATCGGGCTCTTGATCCGCGCCGGGGTGGAGAATGCCGAAATGGTGGAGGCCCTGGGCTACCGCATCCGCCGCCTGTTCATCGGCGTCTTCGTTGTCGGCTCGGGGCTCGCGGGGCTCGGCGGCGTACTGTGGGCGCTGTACCGGGAAACGCTGACCGCCGGGATCTCCAATGACGTGATGACGCTGGTGTTCATCGTCGTCATCATCGGCGGGCTCGGTTCCGTTGGCGGCTGTTTTCTGGGGGCGATTTTAGTGGCGCTGCTGGCCAATTATTCCGCCTTCCTGGTGCCGAAATTTGCCCTGGTTTCAACGGTCCTGCTGATGGTGCTGATTCTCCTGTGGCGTCCGCAGGGTCTCTATCCCGTCGCCAAGAGGTAAGCCCATGTTGCGCGCCCTTCTCTCCGACGATTTGCCCCGCAATCGGGCCCTCTCGGTGATCCTGCTGGTCATCCTGATCGGCCTCGCCACCGCCCCTTTCCTCGTGTCCGGGGCCAATGCCATCAATACCGCCGCGAAGATCTGCATCTTCATTCTGCTGGTGGCGAGCTACGATATTTTGCTGGGCTATACCGGCATCGTTTCCTTTGCCCATACCATGTTTTTCGGCATCGGCGGCTATGGCGTTGGCCTTGCCATGCATTTCATGGGCGCAACCTGGGGTAGCGCCCTGCTCGGCACCGGCATCGCCATTGTCTTCGGCGTGACGCTGGCGGCCTTGATCGGGCTTCTGTCCCTGCGCGTGAAGGCGATTTTCTTCGCCATGATTACGCTTGCGGTCGCAACCGTCTTCGCCGTGCTGGTCTCGCAACTCTCGGACTATACCGGCGGGGAAGATGGCCGCTCCTTCCGCGTGCCGGAACTGCTGCGCCCAACCTTTAAACTGCTGGAAGAGCCTGTGTTCGGCACCATGATAACGGGCCGCGTGGTGGCCTATTATCTGGTGTTCAGCTTTACGGTCTTCTTCTTTCTGCTAGCCTTACGCATGGTGAATTCGCCGTTCGGGCGCGTGTTGCAAGCCATCCGCGAGAATGAATATCGCGCGGAGGCGCTCGGCTATCGTGTGGTGAAATACCGCACGATTGCCACGTGTCTGTCTGCCGGGCTCGCGGTGGTCGCGGGCGCGCTTTATGCCCTGTGGCTGCGCTATACCGGGCCAGATACCACCCTCTCCTTCTCGATCATGCTGAATATTCTGCTGATGGTCGTGATCGGCGGCATGGGCACGCTCTACGGCGCGGTGATCGGCGGAACCCTGTTCATCCTCGCCGAAAACTATCTGCAAAAGCTGCTCGGCGTGGCGGCCACCCAGGTCGAGGGGATTCCCGTGCTGGCGCAAATCCTCCACCCGGACCGCTGGTTGCTGATTCTGGGCGTGTTGTTCGTCCTCAGCGTCTATTTCTTCCCGACCGGGATTGTCGGCAAACTGCGGCAGAAAGCGTCTTAGACCCGATAAAAATCCCGATACCAAGCGATGAATTTGGGCAGCCCGACCGAGAGCGGCGTCGTCGGGCTGAAGCCCAGATCGCGCCTGCTTTCGGTGATGTCGGCGGCGGTCTCGTAAACGTCCCCCGGCTGCATCGGTTGCAAATCGAGCACGGCTTTGCGGCCTAAAGCCTCTTCCAGAATAGCGACGAAATCGGTCAGTTTTTCTGGGTGGTTGTTACCGAGGTTATACACCCGGTGCGGCGGGGCCTCCCCCGTATCGGCGGGCGGGCGATCCAAGGTGGCGAGCACGCCTGCAACGATATCGTCGATATAGGTGAAATCGCGGCGCATATCGCCGCCGTTGAACAGGCGGATCGGCTCCCCGGCCAAAATAGCTTTCGTGAACAGGAACGCCGCCATATCGGGCCGCCCCCAAGGACCATAGACCGTGAAGAACCGCAGGCCCGTCGCCGGAATCCGGTAAAGATGCGCGTAGGTATAATGGAACAACTCGTCCGCCTTCTTGGTGGCGGCATAGAGCGACAGGGGCCGGTCGGTGCGGTCCGTCACCGCGAACGGCGCTTTCTCCGCGTGGCCATAGACCGAGGAGGAGGAGGCATAGACAAAATGCACCAGCCCCGGCAGGCGGCGCACCGCTTCCAGCAGGTTAATTTGGGCGACGATATTCGCGCTGATATAGGCGTGCGGGTTTTGCAGGGAGTAGCGCACCCCCGCTTGGGCGGCCAGATGGATGATATGCGTCACGCCTGAGGTGGGCGATAGCAGCGCATCCACCGCGTCCCGGTCGGCAAGCTCTACCTGCTGAAAGCTAAAGCCATTCTGCCCGGTAAGCTGCGCCAGTCGCGCGTGTTTGAGGGCCGGGTCGTAATAATCGTTGAGATTATCGACGCCGAGAACCGACTCCCCCCGCGCCAGCAGGGCTTGAGCGACATGGAATCCGATAAATCCGGCAACGCCCGTGACCAGAATGCGCATCCGTCGCCCTCTTTCTAAAGTGTCCAGTAGCGGCGACCGGCGGGAAGATCCCGCCCCCGCCACAGGCCCTTGATATCGGCGATCAACCCACCCGGTGCAACGCAGGCCGAAACTGCGCCCGCGCCCCACGCCGCAAACTCCCGATGGGCGACCGCCAGCACCAGCGCGTCATAGGGACGGTCGGGGGGAAGCGCGGTCAGGGGAGCCCGGCCCAGCAAATCCGTCAGCGCTTCGGGGGCCGCATTCGGATCGAAGCAATCGACCGAAAACCCTTTTGCCGCCAAAGCCGTGATCAGATCGACCGCCTTACTGTTGCGCAAATCGCCGATATTCTCCTTGAAGCTCGCCCCCAGCACCAGCACCGACGCGCCCGGCGCAAGCTGGGCGGCGATTTGATCGGCAAAGAACCCAGCCATCGCCTCATTGGTGTGGCGACCCGCCAGAATCGTCACCGGCTCATGGCCCAAGCTCTGTGCCCACGTGGCCAGATAATAGGGATCGACACCGATGCAATGGCCACCGACGAGCCCCGGCACGAAGGGCAGAAAATTCCACTTGGTCCGCGCCGCCTCCAGCACATCATAAACCGGAATATCGGCGGTGCGCAGGATCATCGCGACTTCGTTGATAAAGGCGATATTGATGTCGCGTTGCGCGTTTTCGATGGCTTTTGCCGCTTCCGCAACGCGGATCGACGACGCAATGTGGATATTACCGCCATTCACTGCGCCATAAAGCGCCGCGAGCCGTTGCGCAATCCCGGCGTCTTGCGCCGCGACCACTTTCGTAATCGCAGCTAGCCCATGCTTACCATCGCCCGGATTTACCCGCTCGGGGGAATAGCCCAAGTGATAGTCGCGGCCCGCCTGCAAGCCCGATTCCTCGGCAATCCAAGCCGCGCACGGGCCTTCCGTGACCCCCGGATACACCGTGCTTTCGAACACCACCACCGCCCCCGGCGCCAGTACGCGCCCGATAGTGCGCGACGCGGCTTCAAGCGCGGTCAAATCCGGCTTTTGGTCCGCATCGATGGGGGTGGGCACGGTGGCAATCAGCAGATCGCAGCCACGTAAACCCTGTTCATCCGCCGTAACGGTGAGCGACGCCGCCACGGCGGCCAAGGCGTCGGCGCTCACTTCTTGCGTCCGGTCCAGCCCGGTCGCTATGTCGGCAATGCGCCCCGCATCAATATCGAACCCCACGACGGGCCGATGCGCGGCAAGCGCCACCGCCAGCGGCAGCCCGACGTACCCAAGACCCAGAATCCCGACGCGAGCAAAGCCCATTATTGGCCAAACTCACCTAAGTATTTAAAGGCGACGCGCAAGAAGAAGGTTTGATCCTGGCGCAATTCCCTATCGGATAATTTATCGCGGGTGTAGGAGCCGAGAATAGCAAAGCACTCGTCTTCATACAAAAGCCCAAGGCCCGCGCTGCTGAGCTTATCGGCCTTGAGGTCGTAGGAGAGCAAACCGTAGGCGCTGACGAACTCGGTAATTTTAAGCTGGCCGGAGGCTACCGCCTGCTTGGGGCTGTCAACGCCGATATCGGGGAAGCGACGGTCGTAATTGATATAGGCGAGCGAAAGGCTATTGCGCCCTCGGTAAATCGTCGCGCCCAATTCTTCGCGCTGCGGCGCGCCATCATCCTTATCCAACCGGAAGCGATAGTTGAAGTCGATCCAGGACCCCGGCGATACCGTCACGGCCCCAACGATATCCGACTGGCGCTCGTTGAGCCCCGACCCCATCGGATAGGGGTTAGTGCCTTCGGACAGGCGGTACGATTGGCCGATCATGGCGGAAGCCGAGGCCCCGCCATCGCCCTTAATCTGCGCCCGCAACCCATAATCTACCCGGCTGCCGCTATCGATCCGGTCGCGCCCAGGGAAGCGGCGCGGCAGGAACAGGTTTACGTCGTCGAGTTCGACGATTTTACTGTCTTCATTGGGGATGCGGCTCTTATTGCCGCCCGTCGGCCCCGCCACCACGCCCACCTTGGGTTCGATCAGGAAGGTTGCGTCTTTCAAGCGATTGACCAGCGGATAGGCCCAGCTTGCCGCAAGCTGCGGATGGAGGCGCGTGCTCTCCCCGCTAAAGGCGCGTCCCGTCGGCTGCGGCAGATTATTGAGCGAATAGGCATCGGCCTGGACCGTGGCGGAAAAAGCCAGCACATGCCCGCCGTCGGTGATCATCGGCAGATGGTAGCCGGAAACGGTCGACAGGCGCGTGCTATCGGTGCCTAGGCGGCGGGAGAGCGAGAGGAAATCGGCGTCCAGCTTCCAGCGCCCGCCCAGCCCATCGGCGTCCGACACCAAGGACGCCACCGCCGCCGGGTGAATCCGCGCAATCGAATCGCGCACATCCTCCGCCCGCAGCGTTTGGAAGGAGTAAGCATTGAGGCCGAAATAAGAGCGCCCGTAAAACCCTTCGGCAAAGCCCGTCGAGGTCAGCGCGTTCGACACCTGATAGCGGCCCCGGCTGGTAAAATCGGTGCCAACCTTGAAGCGGCGGATATAAGTGCGGTCGGTCGCCCGCGCCACATCCCACCCGGCCCGCCAATGCTGATCGAGATCAAAGCGGCCTTCAGAGGCAAAATTACCGCGCCACTCCAAATCGGGCGGCACCTGCTGCCGGTCGAAAACCGAATCGTTCAGCAGCGAGCCCGCCACGCGGATTTTACCATGCTCGAAGCGCTGGCGATATTCCGCCGCGCCCAGAATGGCTTCCTTCGAGTAAATACGCGGCTCAACGGTAATATCGCTGCTGTCGTTGATGATCCCATAATAGGGTGTGCCGAGAACCGCGCCGAGGTTCTTGGAATAGCCAATCGTCGGCACCAAAAAGCCCGAACGGTTGCGCACAGTCGGATCGGGATGGGAGAAATAGGGCGCGTAGAACACAGGCACGCCCGCAACTTCCAACGTCGCATCCTTGTAATGAATATCCTTCTTCACCTCGTCATGGACCACCTGGCGGCCCTTGAGTTGCCACAGCGGCGGCTTGCTCGGGTCGTCTTTACACAGGTTGCACGGGGAGAAGACGGCGCGGGTCATCACCTTGCGATTGCCGGAGAGCCGTTCGACCCCCTTGGCGACGATGCGGGAATTATCGATCAGCAGCGCTTTGAAATTCTCCATGATCGCATTGCTAAGATCGTCGGAGATTTGCAGGTAATCGGAAAAGAACGTGTCGCCCGTGGCTTCCAGCAGCACCACATTCCCGGATGCCGTCACCAGTTTGCGCTTGCGGTTGTAGCTCAGCACATCGGCCTTCACTACCCGGTCGCCCTGGCTGATCTCGACCGAGCCGCGCGCCGTGACAATATCATTGTCGCGGTCGTAGATGACCTCATCGGCTTCCAGCAGAAAATCGCCTTTAGCATCGACCGGCACCACATCGGGGCGGTTCGGCAATTGGTCGAATAGAACGGGCGGGCCGATGCGTTGGGCAAGCGCACTGGTTCCCAGCAGACCCGCCATTACGCCGACCATCGGGGCCAGAACCCAGGCGCTGCGCGATGGTTTCAGCCTCGGTTTCTGCCGCACGAACCTTTTCTCCCCAAGCTTTGCAATCGCGACGCACCATGACACCAAATTTCGCCGCACGCCAAGCGGAAACAGGAACCGGTCTGTAACGTCATGAAGCACACCGTAACAAGGTGTAATCCCATGCAACGGCGGGAAACAAAACGTCGCTTTGCACGGGCGGCGGCGATATGGCACGGTCACGCTCACACAAAAAAGCCAAGGGGGGCAAAATGTCTTTGGTGACTGCGGTCGTTCTCGCCGCTGGGCTCGGCACGCGGATGAAATCCAGCAAGCCGAAAGTGATGCACCCCATCGCCCATCGCCCGATGATCCGCCATATCATCGACATGCTGGAGACGGTCAGTCAGCAAAGCCGCCGCGACCTCAAGATCATCACCGTCGTCGGCCCAGATATGCCGAGCCTAGAAGCCGCCGTTGCCCCCCATGCGACCGTTATTCAGCACGAACGGCGCGGCACGGGCCATGCGGTGCAAATGGCGCAGCCGCACCTACCCACGGAGGGCGTCGTTTTAATCCTCGTCGGCGATGCCCCCTTATTGCGCGCCGAAACCGTGCAGGCGCTTCTGGAGGCCCATCAGACGAACACGAGTAGCGTTCTGGTCGGCTCCTTCCGCCCACCGGTCGCAACGGGCTTCGGGCGGATCCTCCACGGCGCAGATGGCACCGTGCGCCGCATCATCGAAGAAAAAGATCTCGCGCCCGATCAAAAGGCGATCCCCCTGTGCAATAGCGGGTTCTTTGTGGTGGCCGCCGAAGCACTGCCCAAGCTTTTGGCGCAACTGACCCCGAATAATGCGCAAGGCGAGTTCTATCTGACCGATATCGTGGAGCATGCCGTGGCGGCAGGCCTCAGCGTGCGCGAGCTTGAAATCCCGGCAGAGGATGTTCTTGCCGTCAATTCCCGCGCTGAACAGGCGGTGGTCGAACGCATCGCTCAGGAACGCTACCGGGCGGCGGCAATGGCCAATGGCGCAACGCTGCTCGATCCGCAAACGGTCTATTTTGCCGCCGATACCAAGTTGGGCCGCGATGTGATCGTGGGGCCGAATGTCGTCTTTGGTCCCGGCGTGACTGTCGGTGATAATGTGACAATCCATGCCTTCAGCCATCTCGAAGGCGCAAGCGTTGCAGCGGGCGCGATCATTGGCCCCTACGCCCGCCTTCGGCCCGGCGCTGAAATCGGCGAAGGCGCGCATATCGGCAATTTCGTCGAGGTGAAAAACGCGACGCTCGGGGCCGGGGCGAAAGCCAATCATCTGACCTATCTTGGCGATGCCGATATTGGCGCGGGCACGAACGTCGGCGCCGGAACAATCACCTGCAATTATGACGGTATTAATAAACACCGCACTATAGTCGGCGCGGGTGCCTTCATTGGCTCCAATACCGCGCTGGTTGCGCCGGTAACGGTGGGGGATGGGGCTTTGGTGGGTGCGGGCAGCACGATTACCAAAGATGTTCCTGCCGATGCCATCGCCGTCGTCCGTGGACCCTTGACCCAAAAGGAAGGCGCTGCCGCTCGCTTCCGCGATAGTCGGCGCGCCATGAAAGCAAAGAAGAAGGATTAAACCCATGTGCGGCATTATCGGCATTCTCGGAACCGACCTTGCAGCCCCGCGCCTGCTGGATGGGCTGCGCCGGTTGGAATATCGCGGCTATGATTCAGCCGGTATCGCCACGCTGGTCAACGGCCAAATCGACCGCCGGCGGGCCGAAGGTAAGCTGCGGAACCTCGACGCCGTTCTTGCCGCCGATCCGCTCCCCGGCGTTGTTGGCATCGGCCATACCCGCTGGGCCACCCATGGCGTTGCCAACACCACTAACGCGCATCCGCACACGAGCGACCGGGTTGCTCTCGTCCATAACGGCATTATCGAAAACTTCCGCCCCTTGCGCGCCGAACTGGAAGCCAAGGGCTATAGCTTTGCCACCGAAACCGACACCGAAGTCATCGTCTATCTGCTGACCGATCTCTTAAAGCAGGGCCTCAGCCCGAAGCAGGCGATGGTCCAGGGCATGCAGCGGCTCGAAGGCGCTTTCGCCATCGCGGTGCTGGTCACGGGGGAAGACGGTTTGCTGATGGGTGCCCGGCGCGGCTCGCCGCTCGCGGTCGGCTATGGCGACGGCGAGATGTTCTTGGGCTCGGACGCGCTGGCGCTCGGCCCGCTGACCCGGCGGATTGCCTATCTGGAGGAAGGCGATATCGCCATCCTCTCCCGCGAGAGCGCCGAAATTCTGAATGAGAAGGGCGAGACGGTCGAGCGGCGCATTCAAATCGCCGAGCTTTCGGGCGCGATTGTCGGCAAGGGCAACTACAAGCATTTCATGGAAAAGGAAATCCATGAGCAGCCCGCCACCGTTGGCGAGACCCTGAACGGGTTGGTCGATGCGGGCACGCGCGGCGTGGTCCTCCCCGCCCTGCCCTTCGATCTTACAACGGTGGACCGGGTCACTTTGGTCGCCTGCGGCACCTCCTATTACGCCGCGATGGTGGCGAAATATTGGATCGAGAGCCTCGCGCAAGTGCCGGTGGAACTCGATATCGCCTCCGAATTCCGCTACCGCAATGGGCCGGTTCTGCCGGGAAGCCTCGCCCTCTTCGTCTCCCAATCGGGGGAGACGGTGGATACGCTCGCGGCCCTGCGCTACGCCAAGGCCAAGGGCGCGCATACGGCGGCTGTGGTGAACGTCCCCACCTCCGCGATGGCGCGGGAAGCCGATGTGATGCTGCGCACCCTTGCGGGGCCGGAAATCGGCGTTGCCACCACGAAAGCCTTCACGGCGCAGCTTTCGGTTCTGGCCTGCTTCGCCACCGCGCTTGGGCGCGCACGCGGGCTGATTTCGGCGGACCGCGAAGCCCAGATCACCCAAGCCCTGATGGAAATTCCCGCCCGCCTTGCCGAAGGGCTGGTGAAGCTCCCGAGCCTCCTCACGCCGATTGTGGAAGAAGTGGCCGAAGCGCGCGATGTGCTCTACCTCGGGCGCGGCCTGTCGTACCCGTTGGCGATGGAGGGCGCGCTAAAGCTGAAGGAAATCTCCTATATCCACGCCGAAGGCTATGCCGCCGGGGAAATGAAGCACGGGCCGATCGCCTTGATCGACGAAACCGTGCCCGTCATTGCGCTTGCGCCGGAAGACAGTTGGTTCGAAAAAACCGTTTCCAACCTTCAGGAAGTCGCGGCGCGCCGGGGCCGGGTGATCGTGTTCACCACCAAGCGCGGGGCGGAACATTTGCGCCCGATTGCCGCCCATGTGGTGGAAATGCCGGATATCGACCCGCTGGTCAGCCCGCTGCTCTACGCCCTGCCGGTGCAGATGCTGGCCTATTATGTGGCCGTCCGTAAGGGAACCGACGTGGATCAACCGCGCAATCTGGCGAAAAGCGTTACGGTAGAGTAAACCTCTTCTATGATTACGCCGGTTATCCTTTCCGGGGGCGCGGGAACGCGCCTCTGGCCCCTGTCGCGCAGCCTTTACCCGAAGCAGCTTTTGCCGCTGGTCGGCACCGAATCGATGCTGGTGGAAACCGCGCGCCGGTTTGCGTCGCCCGAATTCGGGGCACCGCTGATTATCTGTTCCGATCAGCACCGTTTCATCGTCGCCGAACAGGTGCGGCAGGCGGGAATCACGCCGAGCGGGATTATTCTGGAGCCGGTGGGGCGCAATACCGCCCCCGCCGCCGCCATTGCCGCGCTGGCCGTCGCCGAGCGCGACCCGCAGGGCCTGCTGCTGCTGGCGGCCTCCGACCATGCCATGACCGCGCCCGAGGCGCTTCAGGCCGCGATTGCCCAAGGGCTGAGTGCCGCGCAAGCCGGGAAGCTTGTAACCTTCGGCATTCAGCCGACGCGGCCTGAAACCGGCTACGGCTATATCCAGCGCGGCGCTTCCTTAGGCGACGGCGTTTTTGCCATCGACCGTTTCGTTGAAAAGCCGAACCTCGCCACCGCCGAAGCCTATGTGGCCGACGGTGGCTATTGGTGGAACGCCAGCCTGTTTCTGTTTCGCGCCGATCGGTTTTTGGAAGACCTCGGCCGGTTCCGCCCCGATATTCTGGAGGCGGCGCAAAAGGCCTTCCAGGCCGCCCATCGCGACCTCGACTTCCTGCGCCTTGATGCCGCCGCCTTCAAGGCCTGCCCAAGCGAGAGCATCGATTACGCCGTCATGGAAAAATCCACTCAAGGCGCGGTCGTCCCGGTCGATCCCGGCTGGAGCGACGTTGGGGCCTGGACGGCCCTTTGGGAGATCGGGACGCCCGACGCCGATGGCACGGTTTCCTTGGGCGACGTTTGGACCGAAGGCGCGCGCAACTCCTACCTCCGGTCGGAACCCGACGCGCCGCTGATTGCTGCCGTCGGCATCGATAATCTGGTCGTGGTCTCCACCCGCGATGCGGTGCTGGTCGCCCACAAGGATAAGGCCCAGGATGTTAAAAAGATCGTCGATCAACTGAAGGCGGCGGGGCGGTCGGAGGCGGAAAGCCACGCCATCGTCTACCGCCCCTGGGGCAGCTATGAAGGGCTGGTTGCCGCCGAGCGCTATCAGGTGAAGCGTATCGTGGTGAAGCCCGGCGAAAAACTCTCGCTGCAAATGCACCATCATCGCGCCGAACATTGGGTGGTCGTCGCCGGAACCGCAAAGGTTACGCGCGATCAAGAAGACGTGCTGATTTTCGAAAATCAGTCCATCTATATCCCGATGGGCGCGACGCACCGGCTGGAAAACCCCGGTAAAGTGCCGCTGCACCTTATCGAAGTGCAGTCGGGTGCCTATTTGGGCGAAGACGATATCGTCCGTCTCGACGATAAATATGGCCGCAACTGAGGCGGCGAGCGTCGCCGTGGTGCTGGTGTCCTACCACACCGGCCCGGCGCTGTTTGAATGCCTCGACGCCTTGCGGAGCGAACCCACGATTGCCGAAATCGCCCTGGTCGATAACGGTAACGATGCCGAAACCCGTGCGCGGTTGGCCGACTGGTCCGACGCGCGGTTGCGGCTGATTTGCGGCCAGAGGAACGTCGGCTTCGCACGCGGCTGTCATCTTGGGGTGACGGCCACCGCGAGCCCCTTCCTACTGCTGCTGAACCCCGATTGCCTGCTCGCCCCCGGTGCGATTGCCGCCCTGCAAACCGCCCTCGCTACAGAAAGCCGCCCGTGGATCGCAACCGTCCGCCTACTGGAGGCCGATGGACAGGAGCAACGCGGCTGCCGCCGGGCGGCGGGTAGCCCGTTGAATTTTCTGATTGAAGGTTTCGGCCTGGGCCGGGTCTTCCCGCAGTACCGCCTGAACCATCATCAGCAACCCTTGCCCAGCGGCTTGACTGCGACCCCCGCCCTGTCGGGGGCCTTCATGCTGATGCCGCGCACCACCTGGGACGCGACCGGCGGGCTCGACACGGGCTATTTCCTGCACGTTGAAGACCTCGACCTCTGCGCCCGCCTGCGCCGCATCGGGGGAGCCTGCTGGTTCCTGCCCGCCCCCGCCTGCACCCATATCAAATCGACCAGCAAGGCCCCGGCGTGGGTGGTGGAAAAACACAAGCTCGCGGGGCTGTGGCGCTACTTCCGGCTCTGGTATGCCCGGCCTTGGGCGTGGCGCGCGCTAGTGTGGCTGACGCTCGCGGGGGGGATTGGTGCGCGGTTGGTATTGAGGCGGCGCTAGGCGCGTTGGCGCCCCGCCTCAGCCCAAAGTTCCGATCCCAAGGAGCCTTGCAGCAAGCCAGGAATATAAATATCGGCGTTGATGCGGGGGAAAAAGACACCAAAACCGGATGGGGAGATTTCTGCTTCGCCTAAATCTTCATCAGAGGCCCGCTCGAACCCCTGGGCCTGCTTCGGCGAAAAGCTTACCTCAACGCCGTTGGACAGCGAGATCACTACCCGCCGCGTGTGACGGTTGAACCGCACCTTCACCGCTTGGGGCCACTGGGCCTGTTGGCGCTTCGCCCCTGCCTCGGCCTCGCGGATATCGCTTTCAGTAAGCTCCATGAATCTCACTCCAGGCGGCGCAAAGTTTTCCTAGGCTCTGAAGAATATAGTCCCGAATGATTGTGAGTGTCTTGGCCTTAAATCCGAGACTTTCACGCAGTTCAATCGGGCCAGACGGGCAGTTCAATGTGAAAACCGCTTCCATTCCTGGCCCAATGACATGGACGTGCGACGGACGATGATCGTTGGTATAGATGTAAATCCGAAACGGCTCTAAGCCACGATCAACGCACGGCATATATACCCCCGTCGCAGCCCTAAGGCGTTAGAGGGGGCTCGACGCCCCACCATCACCGCCACCGCTCTGCCGCCTGATCGTCCTCGGCTTTGGCCGCGACCCATTCCGCCCCGTCCGCGCCCTCTTCCAGCTTCCAGAAGGGCGCTTTGGTCTTCAGCCAGTCCATGAGGAAATCCGCGGCTTCGAAGGCCGCGCTGCGGTGGGCCGAGGCGGTGGCGACAAAGACGATCGGCTCCCCCGCCGCCAGCCGCCCGAAGCGATGGATGACCAGCACGGCCTGAAGCGGCCAGCGGCGCGCGGCCTCTTCGGTGATCGCCTGAACTTGGGCTTCCGTCATGCCGGGGTAATGTTCCAGCGTCATCGCAGTCAGCGCCCGCCCGGCGTGATCTTGGCCGCGCACGAGGCCGGTGAAGCTGACAATTGCGCCTGCGTGCGGGGCCTGTGCGGTGAAACGGCTGAGTTCCGCCCCCGGCTCGAACGGTTCGGCCTGAACGCGGCTGACAATCGCGCCGCTCACCCGCCCGTCACCGGCGGGAAAAAGGCCACCTCGTCCGTTGGCGCGAAAGCGCTATCGAGATCGGCAAAGACGTGATTAATGGCGGCGCGAATGATCGACCGATCCTCAAACACCGCCGCATGGCCGGGCGAGAGCGTGATGAGATGGTCGAGCAACCCGTTTAGAGTCGTCACCCCCGGTGGTAGTGAAACCTCGTCTTCGGCGCGGTTCAGGCGGGACCGCAACCACGCAAAATAGCGCACGCGCATGGGTTATGCCTCCTGCTTGGGCCGGTCCATATAGGAGAGGCCCGCACGCAAATAATCATACCCCGTAATGAGGGTCAGTAGGGCCGCCAGCGCAAGCCCGACCATACCTATTTCTTCCAAATAAAATCCGCGCGGGCCATACGGGCCGACCATCACGACGCCGAGCGCGACCATCTGAATGCCGGTTTTCCACTTGGCGAGGCGCGAGACGGGCACGGAAATGCGCAACCCCGCCAAAAACTCGCGCAGGCCCGAAACGAGAATTTCCCGCCCGAGGATAATCAGCGCCGCCACCACCATCACGCCCGCAATCTGCTGCTGGGCCACCAACACCAGCAGGATGGCGGCCACCAGCAGCTTATCGGCAATCGGATCGAGAAATCGGCCAAAGTCCGACTGAAGCTGGCGCTGGCGCGCGATATGCCCGTCGAGCCAATCGGTAATGCAGGCAAGCGCATAGAAAAACGCCGCACTCCAAGCCCCCCAAGGGCCGGGGATATACATCAGCAGCACGACCAGCGGGATCGCCGCAATGCGCGAAAGGGTGAGCAGATTCGGCAGGTTATACATCCGTCTCGATCACCCTTCAGCGGCGCGCAGCTTCATGCGCGCGCATTCTATCCGCGCGGCGCGCGTACCGCCACCCTGCAAACTACGCCCCGCCATGAAAATGATCGTAGATCTTTTTGGCGACGGTTTTACTGATCCCCGGCACTTGCTCCAAATCGCTGAGCCCGGCCCGCGTGATCGCCCGGACCGAGCCAAAATGATGCAGCAGTGCGCGGCGGCGATTGGGGCCGATTCCCGCCACCTCGTCCAGTTCCGATTTAATCTGGCTCTTCTGGCGCTTGGCCCGGTGGGTGCCGATGGCAAACCGGTGGGCCTCGTCGCGCAGGCGCTGAATGTAATACAGAACCGGATCTTGCGGCGGCAGTTTGAACGGGGCGAGGCCAGGGCGGTAGAAATCCTCCCGGCCCGACTCGCGGTCGTGCCCCTTGGCGATACAGACGATGGGCACATCCATCACCCCTGCCTCCTCCATCACCTTCACCGCCGCGCTGAGCTGGCCCGCGCCGCCGTCGATCACCAGCAAATCGGGCCAGGAGCCGCCCTGCCGCTCCGGGTTCTCCTTCAGCGCACGGGCGAAGCGGCGGGAGAGGACTTCGCGCATCATGCCAAAATCATCGCCGGGGGTGAGTTCTTCATTCTTGATGGTCCAGGTGCGGTAGGCGTTCTTCTGGAACCCCTCCGGCCCCGCCACGATCATCGCGCCGATGGCGTTGGTGCCCTGGATATGGCTGTTGTCATAGACCTCGATGCGCTGGGGCGGCGCGGACAGGGCGAAAATCTGCGCAACCCCCTCCAGCAGTTTCCGCTGGGTGGCCGATTCGGCAAGGCGACGTTCCAGCGCGTCCTTTGCATTGGTCACAGCGTGCTTGACCACATCGGCCTTGCTGCCGCGTTTGGGGACTTGCAGCGCAATTTTCCGCCCGGCTTTCAGCGATAAAGCCTCCAGCAACCAGGCTTCTTCCTCGACCGGATCGCTCAGCAACAGCAACGGCGGTGGCGTGCGCTCGTCGTAAAACTGCGCGATAAAGGAGGCAAGAATTTCTCCTGGGGCGATTTGGTCATCGTGCGTCGGGTAATAGGCGCGGTTGCCGTAGTTACTGCCGTTGCGGAAGAAGAACACCTGCAAGCAGCTCTGCCCGCCCACTTGGGCCAGGGCGAAAATATCGGCGTCGCCAAAATCGAGCGTATTGATATCCTGCCGGGCGAGAATGGTGGAGAGCGCCCGCAGCCGGTCGCGGAACTTGGCGGCGGCCTCATACTCCAACTCGGCGGCGGCGGCAGCCATTTGCAAATTCAACTTATCGTGAATATCGCGGCTGCGCCCCGAGAGCACGGCCCGGCTGCTGTCGATCAAATCGGCGTATTCCGCCTCGCTCACCTTGCCGACGCAGGGGGCGCAGCAGCGTTTGATCTGATATTGCAAACAGGGCCGCGTGCGGCTCGCAAACATCGCATCGGTGCAGGTGCGTAGTTGGAAGGTGCGTTGGAGCGCCTGCACGGTGCGTTCCACCGATCCCGCCGAGGCGAAGGGGCCGAAATAATCGCCCTTGCGCGTGCGCGCGCCGCGATGCTTGGTGAGCTGCGGGAAAGCGTGATCGCCGGTGACAAGAATGTTCAGGAAGCTTTTGTCGTCGCGCAGCAGCACATTATAGCGCGGCAGCAGCTTTTTAATCAGATTGGCTTCCAGCAGCAGCGCTTCCACCTCGGTATGGGTGGTAATGATCTCCATTGCAGCGGTTTCGGCGATCATCCGGCGAATGCGCATCGGCAGGCCGCTGGCGCTGGTGTAATTCGCCACCCGCCGCCGCAACTGCCGCGCCTTACCAACGTAGAGCACATCCCCGTCAAAATTAAGCATTCGATAAACGCCGGGGCTGAGCGGCAAGGTTTCCACCACACGGCCAATCACCCCCGCCCCCCGCTCGAACGACACGGGCGGGCGAATCACGGCTCCTTCAGGGCGAATAGGGGGCGGGGCGATCTCGGGGCTCATCGGACTATAAAAAGGGTGAGTCGCTTGCGAATCAAGGGGCTGGACGGGGGGGCTACGACAATCCACGATTCCTGTGGATAAGTCTGTGGAGAAGGACCGAATACAATGCGCACAGGGGCAGGACTCTAGGCGACTCGGGGCGTTGCATAATTTTTAGGCACGAACTTTAAGACTCTGATTTTATTCGTTTTTACTGATTCCGAAACAACGCATTCCCACCTTCGGGTCGAGCAGCAGCCCTTATCAGTCGAAGATTTATCCCTTGACAGGGAATCGGGCGACGCTGTGAACAATTCCCCTTGACGGGGGTGCGGAATTGGGGGTTGGCGGCCCCTTTTACCGCGCCGCGCGCGCCAGTGCCAATTATCCCGCAGAACGTTCAATCTCCACACCAACCGCGCGGGCGTCGGGCATCACGGCGCGCTTTTCGACCCGTACCCGCGCCGTGCGCACCCGCCCATCGACAAGACAGAGGCGGGCGATACGATCGGCCAAAGTTTCCACGAGATTAACCCTCGTGCCCGTTACCAGCGCGCGAATTTCGTCGGCGAGCGTCGCATAGCAGACCACGGCGGCGAGATCGTCTGATCCTGGCTCGGTTTCCATCACCAGTAAATCGACGGAAACAGCGATGGGCTGCAGCACGCCCTTTTCTTCTGGGTAGACGCCAATCTCGGCCATCAACTCCAGGTCATGGATATAGAGCCGCCGCAGCCCCTGAGTGGGGCGCAGCGAGCCATCCAGCCGGCTCAAGGCGGCCAGGGTTGCGGGCAGGGACAGGTCGGTCATGCGCAAATATTCCTGAGCACGAAAAGCGGCGGTATGGGCGAAACGAACAGCCCCGGTTTGTTCTTACCCTCTAGCCGCCTTGGCCCGCGCGCGCTAGTGTCATTCGCTCTTAAAAAGGGATAGCTGCTATGGCAACTTCGTTGCGCGATCATCCTTTGGGCGGGGTGCGGGTTCATCGCGCCGATTATGATTGGCCCAAAAGCGGCGCAAGGCTTGAGCTTGTGTCGGATTACCGCCCGGCCGGCGACCAACCGGCGGCGATTGCC
Organism: Elstera sp.; assembly: GCF_044372965.1. Taxonomy (NCBI): domain Bacteria; kingdom Pseudomonadati; phylum Pseudomonadota; class Alphaproteobacteria; order Rhodospirillales; family Rhodospirillaceae; genus Elstera; species Elstera sp. The sequence continues at coordinate 23,663 of NZ_JBILQX010000036.1, forward strand.
GAACTGCTCAAGGGCTTGTCGGAAGGCGAGCAAAGTCAGGTGCTGCTCGGCGTGACCGGCTCGGGCAAGACCTTTACCGTCGCCCATGTGATTCAACAGGTGCAGCGCCCAACGCTGATTCTTGCCCCGAACAAAACGCTGGCAGCACAGCTCTATGGGGAAATGAAGAGCTTCTTCCCCAATAACGCCGTGGAATATTTCGTTTCCTATTACGATTATTTCCAGCCGGAAGCCTATGTGCCCCGAACCGATACCTATATCGAAAAAGAATCGACGATCAACGAACAGATCGACCGGATGCGCCATGCCGCAACGCGCGCGCTTCTAGAACAGCGCGACGTGATTATCGTCGCCTCGGTGTCCTGCATTTACGGTATCGGTTCGGTCGAAACCTATTCGAGCATGACGGTCGATCTTGCGATCAACCAGAGCTTCGAGCGCACGGCCCTGATCCGCCGCCTGTCGGAGCTTCAATATAAGCGCAACGACGCGGGCTTCGGGCGCGGCACTTTTCGCGTGCGCGGCGACACCATCGAACTGTTCCCGGCCCATTATGAGGATCGGGCGTGGCGCATCTCCCTCTTCGGCGACGAAATCGAAGGGCTGCACGAGATCGACCCGCTGACCGGCGAGAAGATCACGGCGCTCGAAACCGTGCGCATTTACGCCAATAGCCACTATGTCACCCCGCGCCCAACGCTGACCCAGGCCATCAAGCAGATCAAACAGGATTTGAAACTGCGCCTCGGCGAGTTTGTGGAAAGCAACAAGCTGCTGGAAGCCCAGCGCATCGAACAGCGCACCCAGTTTGATCTGGAGATGCTCGAAGCCTCCGGCTTCTGTTCGGGCATCGAAAACTATTCGCGCTACCTGTCGGGCCGTGCCCCCGGCGAGCCGCCGCCGACGCTGTTCGAGTATCTGCCGCCCGATGCGCTCCTCATCATCGATGAAAGCCACGTCACGGTTCCGCAGTTGGGCGCCATGTATAAGGGCGACTTTGCGCGCAAATCCACCCTGTCGGACTTCGGCTTCCGCCTGCCCTCCTGTATGGACAATCGCCCGCTGAAGTTCGAAGAATGGGAGGAGCTGCGCCCGCAAACCATCTTCGTTTCGGCCACCCCCGGCCCGTGGGAATTGAACGAGACGCAAGGCGTCTACGCCGAACAGGTGGTGCGCCCGACCGGGCTGACCGATCCCGTCTGCATCATTCGCCCCACCGAACATCAGGTCGATGATCTCATTGCCGAGTGCAAGGCCGAAGCCGCCAAGAACAGCCGTGTGCTGGTGACGGTGCTCACGAAGAAAATGGCCGAAGCCCTCACCGAATATATGACCGAAGCGGGCCTGAAGGTGCGCTACGTCCATTCCGACGTGGATACGCTGGAGCGGATCGAGATTATCCGCGATTTGCGCTTGGGTGTGTTCGACGTGCTCATCGGCATCAATCTGCTGCGCGAGGGGCTCGATATTCCCGAATGCTCGACGGTGGCGATTCTCGATGCCGATAAGGAAGGCTATCTGCGCTCGCGCACCTCCTTGATCCAGACCATCGGCCGCGCCGCGCGCAATGTCGAAGGCCGCGCGCTGCTCTATGCCGACCGCATCACCAACAGCATGGAAGCCGCCATCGGCGAAACCAACCGCCGCCGCGAAAAACAGCAGGCCTATAATGCCGCGAACGGCATCACGCCGGAAAGCATCCGCAAATCCATCGGCGATGTGCTCTCCTCGGTGTTCGAGCGCGGCGACCATCTCAACGTCGATACCGGCCCGGACCATAGCTTCGGCAAAGACCTCAAAACCTATATGGCCGAGCTTGAGAAGAAGATGCGCGACGCCGCCGCCAATCTGGAGTTCGAAGAAGCCGCCCGCCTGCGCGACGAACTCCGCCGCGTCGAAGCCCGCGATCTGGGTCTGCCCGCCCCGGATGCAAAGCCGAAGGCGGGGAGCGCGCAGGCGGCGAAGGCTAATCGCGGACGGCGGGGGAAGCGTTAGGGGGGGGGGGGGCCCCCCCCCCCCCCCCCCCCCCCCGGGGGCGGG
>NZ_JBILQX010000259.1:0-3737 GCF_044372965.1 Elstera sp.
GGGGCTGCGCCCCGCACCCCACCAGGACCGGGGGCGGTCCTGGACCTGCCTCATCCCTTTATGAGGTGCAGGGGACGGTTTGCCGCCCTTTACCGCCAAGGCCCACATTTTTACGGTGATCAAGGCAATCAGAACATTCACATCGAGCAGGTCGGTCACGGGACTTGATCGCGGAGCGCGTTGACGGTCTCAAGCGTCGCTAAAGGCGCCCCAGCCTTCGGTGTCAGTAAGAGACTACTGTTCCGCTGACCGCTGGGGACGCTCTATTGAGCGAGCGCCGGGCAAGATCGGAGACCACCTCCCCGAAAGTTGGCCCCTGCTGCGCTGCAAGGGCTTTTGCCGCCGTATTCTCGCCCCGCACCATTGCATCAATCATCACGCATCATAGGCGATGACCGGTCCGATATTCAAACCGACCCTACCCCATCCCCTCCGCTACCAGCGCCGCGCCGCCCAAGCGCTCCACCAGCGCCTTGATCGCCGCTGTGGCCGCATCAACCGCTTCCCGGTCGGTGCCGCGCGTCACGAGACTCACGCCGATCTGCCCTGCGCGGAAATAGGGGTAGGAGCCGACCGACAGGCCAGGAAACTGCCCTTGGATCGCCCCCAAGCCTTCCGCAATCACCCCCTCGCCCAGGGTGCAGGAAACCGTCGTCGCATGGATCGGCGGGCCTTCCAGCAGGGTTGGCAGCACGCCGTCCATCATCGCTTTGGCGATGCGCGGCACGCCCGCCATGACGAAGACGTTTTCCAGGCGAAAGCCGGGAGCTTTGGAGACCGGATTATCGATCAGGCTCGCGCCCACCGGCACTTCCGTCATCTTCAACCGCGCTTCGGTAAGTTGCCCCGGCTCGTAGTGCGCTTCGAGCAGTTTCACCGCCACCGGATGCCGATGCAGGGCGACGCCGAAGGCTTTCGCGATACAGGCCGAGGTAATATCGTCGTGGGTCGGCCCGATGCCGCCGGTGGTGAAAACATACGTATGCCGCGCGCGCAGCGCGTTGACCGTGGCGATGATCACCGCTTCGTCATCGGGCACGACGCGAGCTTCCGCGACCACGATCCCGCGCTCGGTGAGCACGCCCGCGATATAATGCAAGTTGGTATCATGGGTTCGGCCCGAGAGAATCTCGTTACCGATCACCATGACCGCTGCCGTAACCTGTTTCTGTTCACCCACGCTCATGATTCCTCCGCTCTGCCGCGACCCTGTGATTGCATACACACAGGGCTGGGGCTAGGCTCAGCCTAATCCGCTGGTGTTTCACGCCAGTCGTCACGAATCTAGGGCTGAGAGGGGCAAAAATCTATGCCGACATCGCGGTTTCTCCGCCGGACCTGTTTAACCGGCGCTTTATCCTGCTTTGCCCTTCTGCCGCTCCCGCTGGCCGCGCAAGCCCCCGAGAAAGCCCCAGAAGCCGCAACCGGCACGGCGGCAAAAGCGCTGGTGACGGCCGAGAAATTCATGATCGTCACCGCGAACCCCACCGCGTCGCGCATCGGCGCTGCCGTGCTGGCCGATGGCGGCACCGCCGCCGATGCGGCGATTGCGGCACAACTGGCGCTCAATCTGGTCGAACCGCAATCGTCGGGCATCGGCGGCGGCGCCTTCGTGCTCTATTTCGATAAGGCCAGCGGAAAACTCACCTCCTACGATGGCCGCGAAACCGCGCCGGAAAAAGCCACCCCGCAGCTTTTCCTGGGGGCCGACGGCAAACCCCTGCCCTTCTACGAGGCCGTTGTCGGCGGGCGCTCGGTGGGCGTTCCCGGCGTGCCGCGCCTGCTGGACGTGCTGCACAAGCGCCACGGTAAGGCCAAGTGGGCCGATCTGATCCAACCGGCGCGCACCTTGGCGGAAGAAGGCTTCACCATCTCCCCGCGCCTTGCCAAACTGTTGCAGGCGGAGAAATATTTGATGCGCGACCCGGTGGCGCGCGCCTATTTCTACCGCCCCTATGGCGAGCCGCGCTGGGAAGGGGAGCTTTTGCAGAACCCCGACTATGCCGCAACGCTGAAAATTCTGGCCGAACAGGGCATCGAGCCTTTCTATCGCGGGTCACTCGGCGAAGCCCTGGTGGCGGCGGTGGCCAAAGAACCCAACCCCGGCAGCCTCAGCATGGCCGATCTCGCTGCCTATAAGGTCATCCAGCGCGAACCCGTCTGTAGCCTCTACCGCGCGCTAAAAGTCTGCGGCATGGCCCCGCCCTCCTCCGGCGGGCTCGCCGTGGCGCAAATGCTGGGGATTCTGGAGCGCTATGACCTTAAATCCTTCGGCCCGAACGGGATTCAATCGGCGCATCTCTTTATGCAGGCGGGCCGATTGGCCTTTGCCGACCGCGATCTGTATGTCGCCGATCCCGCCTTCGTGCGCCAGCCGGTGACGGGGATGCTGGACCCGATCTACCTCGGCCAGCGCGCCCAATGGATCGATTGGAACGCCGATAAGGGCACCGCCCCGGCAGGCCAGCCGCCCAGCAGCAGCGGCGCGCTGGCGGTAGGCGAAACGCCCGAGTTTCCCTCCACCACCCAGCTTGCTATTGTCGATAGCTACGGCAATGCCCTGTCGATGACGACCACGATCGAAGACGGGTTCGGCGCGCGGCGGATGATGGGCGGCTTTTTGCTGAATAACCAACTGACCGACTTCAGCTTCGTGCCAGAACGCGACGGCAAACCGGTGGCGAACCGCGTCGAGCCCGGCAAGCGCCCCCGTAGCTCGATGGCCCCAACGATTGTGTTCGATGCCCAAGGCGCGGTGAAAATGGTCGTGGGTTCCCCCGGCGGGGCCGCGATCATTCAATATGTCGCGCAAACCATTATCGGCTTGGTCGATTGGGAGTTGGACCCGCAGGCCGCCGTGTCCCTCGGTCATTTCGGCAACCGCAACGGCAATGCGCTGCTGGAAGAGGGCACGCAGGCCGCTGGGCTCAAAAGCGTTCTGGAGACCATGGGGTATAAGGTCACGGTCGGCGAGATGAACAGCGGGCTCGCTGCCATTTTGGTGAAGGACGGCAAGCTTCTCGGCGGGGCCGACCCCCGCCGCGAAGGCTTAGCTTTAGGGAATTAAATAATGTTCGCTTTGAATGAAACCCTGCAGCAGTTACCCAAGACCGAAGTGTACGACGAGTTGCATCGGCAAGCCCGCGGGCTGCTCGACGGCGAGCGCGACCCCATCGCCAATGCCGCCAATCTCGCTGCCCTGCTCTATTGGACGCTACCGGACTTGAATTGGGCGGGTTTCTACTTCCTAAGCCAACCCGATGAACTGGTGCTGGGGCCGTTCCACGGAAAACCCGCCTGCGTGCGCATCCCGGTTGGGCGCGGGGTTTGCGGAACCGCCGTTGCACAGTGTAAGACCCAAATCGTGGCGGATGTTCACGCCTTCCCCGGCCATATCGCCTGCGATGCCGCGTCGCGCTCGGAACTGGTGATTCCGCTGCTCTGGAACGACCGCACCTTAGGCGTGCTTGATCTCGATAGCCCTCTGCCGGATCGCTTCGATCCCACGGATGCAGCGGGCTGCGGGCAACTGGTCGAACTCTTCTTGCACGGCAGCGATTTCACTAAACTCTAATGAAAACAGGCACTTCTTTTGGAAGTGCCTGTTTTTCTACCCCAAGAAACGAGATGTTACGTCGGGCTCGCTTGAAACGCACTCATTTCTGACCGCATCGGCGTTTCAGTCGGATTCTGCGCCCCCGTTGCGCCTTGCTGTTCCGGCACCCGCTGCGTCTGGG
>NZ_JBILQX010000184.1:0-7034 GCF_044372965.1 Elstera sp.
TCCACGATCAGGTTTTCAGCAAAGGCACTCATGTTTTCCATGAGTCCCATGCGCTCAAGCTCGGAATAATGCGCCAGCACTTCGGCCTTGATGATCGAGGGCGTGACCAGGGCCGAGCCCGGCCCCACCCGCGCCCCATCCGCCGCCAGTTTGGCGCGCGGGAATTTCAGCGCCAGCCGTTGGCGCAGCGAGCGCACGTAATAACTGAGGGTCGCGGGGGTGGTGAGGTCGAGATACGAGGGGTCGCCCTCGCCCCACTCGTTGACCCGGTAGGTCGTCACCTCGCGCTGGATGCGCAAAATCCCGTCGCTTTGCACCATCGCCGTGGCGATGCCGCCGAACAACAGGGCGTTGGCGTCGGGGATTTTCAGCCGGTCCCCCAGCGCAGGCGGCAGAATGCCGGTGAGTGGCAGGGTTTGCAACGGGCGGGCCGGGTCGATGGACAAGGATAGCGCCGCTTGCCCGCCATAGGCCGCCGCAATTTCCCACGGGGTCGAGGGGCAGCCCGGCACACCCAGGATGGACTGATACGGCCCGTTAAGGGTTTGCCCATAGGCGAGGAGGTCCGTCACCGGCGCAATCAGCGCGCCGATGGTAAGCCCATACACCTGCCGGTCGGGGTGCCAGCGGCTCGCCATTTCCTCAGAAATCGCGGTTTGCGCGTCCCCTGCCGTATAGGGGCAAATGACCATCGACCATTCTTCATCGCCAAGCTTCGGCAGGGCGGAGAGCATCGAGGGGTCTCCCGCGCCGCCCGCCATCGGGGTGATCGCCAGCGCCACCCCTTCGGGCAGCCGCTCGCCCGCCACCGCGCCGCGATAATTGACCCGCAGGTCAATTTGATTGGTGATTTCGCCCCGGTGGCGGGAGGTCAGCACCACCCCATTGCCATCGGTTGCCGCCGTTACCGGCAGGTCGAGCGCCAGATTGATCGCCACGGTGGTTTTGGTGGCAAGCTGCACCGGCCCGTCATTTTTGGCGACCGTCACCCGCACCCGCTGGCCCGCGATATACAGCGCAATAACGCCTGCCGACAGCGCAGCGGTGCCGGTGTAATCGATCCGGCCCGTCGCGGCGATAACCTCCCCCACGTAGTCGATGGAGATATCGACATTATCGATGGTCAGATCGTCCGGCAGTTCGGCCACGTCATTGACCGGCAATACCCACAATTCGGCGCTGGCATTGTTCCGGCGGAAGATTTCCACCATCCGCGCCGCCATCGACCCGCGCCCGAATTGCTTACGCGCTTGGTCGGCACCCTGCACCCGCTCCAACACGCCTGCGGGGGCGGTGCCGGTCGGCAGCCGCGCGCCGATCATCACCACGCGGGTCAGTTCTTGGAAATACCCGGCGCGGCTCGAATCGAATTCAAACGCCTGCCCCGGCACCCGCCGATCCGGCGGGATGAGGTTGAACGAAATCGCCATTGTATCCTCACAAAAAAATTAAGACCGGGCGCGGTGAAGAACCCCCGCGTCGATTTCCACGCGCCCATCAGGGCCGGTGGCGCGCGGCGGGTTCAACCGTCCCAGCCGGTTCGGGTCGGCGGCGGGCTCGATCACATCGACTTGCACGCCAATCACCACGTCACCGCCCGCCGTGTTGGTCGGGGCTTCCCACGGGTAGGCAAGCTGGGCTTCGATTACGGCCACGCCCGGCACAAACGCCCCATCGCCGGAAAATCCCATGCGGGTATTCAGCGCGGTAATCGTTACGGTTTGGTTCAGCCACGGGTCTAAAAACAGCGCGTCTTCCACCTCAGTGCAGAGCCCATCTAAAACCGTATCCCAGTTTTCTTCTTGGTCCGCGCCATCGGTGCGGCCCTGGTAATCGCCCTCGGCTGCCAAAACCCGCGCCTCGATGGTGAGGGTCAGGGTATTGTCGAACTGCGCGGGCGTGTTTTCCACCTGCCGGGCGTTCTCGCTGGCGGTAAAGACCACCAGCGCCGCACAAATGTCTTCGGGCAGCGGGCTTACGCGGGAGCGATAGACATGCTCCCCGGCAAGCGTCCGGTACATCAAGATTGCCGCCACATGGTCGCGCAGCACAGTGCGCTGGTGCTTGCGCCGCTGCGGCAGCGGGTCTAGCACCCGGCCCGGCGGAAATGGATACGGTTCCATCAGCCCATCCTCTCGGGGTCGGTTATGCGGCGGTTCGGGTCATCCACCCGGCCCGGCTTTGCCCCATCGGGGCGCTGGGTGGTGGTGCGAAGGATGAGTATTTTACCAACATTCGGGCCGTCCGGCTGAATATCGACAACCTCATAAAGCCGCCCGCCAATCAGCAGCCGGTCGTTCTGTTTGGGCGGTTGCGGAAAATCCGCATCGACCACGCCCAAGGTTGGGGCCGTGGTGGAAAACCCCACCTCGCCATCGCCCGAATCCAGCAAGTGCGGCGCGTTAAACACCCCGCCCAGCCGGAAGGGCGCGCCCTGCTGGGGTCGATACTCCACCTCCTGCGCAAACGCCCGATGCGCCGGGCGGAGCGCCAAGCGCATCAAGCGATCGCCGTGAAGCATTATTCGCCCTGCACCAACACTTGCGGGTTTAGGCAGATCGGCAGGGGGTTCGATTGGCTTTCAATCGTAACGCCCTTTTTTCGGTTCAACATCGGCTCGACCGCCGCATAAACATCAAGCCCCGGCGTGTTGATCGTCTCCATCCAATCAGCGGGGGCATAGACCAAATCGAAGGTTTGCACTGTGCCAACCGGGAAAAACCGAGCCTTTTCAGCATCGACAAACCGCCGCATCGTCCCCGTGGAATCTTGCGAGCGGGCGCGATATTCCTCGAAGAAAATTCCGGCAAACTCAAAGCCCCGGCGCATATCATCGCGTACCGGGTGGCCCTTGCCCTGCCAGAATTGATAGGCCTCTTTGATTTGCGGGTGGCTGATGAATTTATCGTACCATTCGGGCGACCCTAGGCAATGGACGTGATCCATCACATCGCCCAATAGATGATCTTCGATATGGCCCGTCACTTTCCGGCAGTGGGCCGCAATGTCCGACGCCGGGTTGCCCAAATCGAAATTCACGATTTTTTGAGTGAACCCGAAGCGGGTGAAAGCATCCAGCAGCACCTTGCCGCGAGGATCGATCACCACACCATGCAGCGCGCGGGTAAAGAGATATTCGTGGGTTAGCGAATGCTGGCGGCGCAGCATTAGCAGCTTTTCCGCCACCTTCGACATCACCGTTTCATATTGGTCGGTACTGCCGAAAGCCCGAACGCCCGTAATTTCATCGGCATAGATAGCCGCATCTTTCGGGAAGTGCGGCACCGAGATTGCCTCGAGACGCCGGTCGCCATCGGCCAACAGCGGGGCCGCGCTCCCCCGCTCAGCGCTATCGATCAATACCAGCCGGTCATTGGCAAGCTCAATCGCCGCAACTTTCTGGGTAATCCCCCGCCCCGGCCCGAACAGTTTCAGCCGCCCCACCCGGTCCCAGGTCGGGGCCATCTGGCGGATCGCGCGCGTCATCGGCACAACGCCGAAAGCGTCGCTTTCAAAAATATTCAGAATATCAGCCATTTTTTGCCATCCTTAAACTTGCGCGCGCACGCGAATGCCCAAGCGTTCCATCAGCGCCGCATCTTGCAGCGCCACTTCCGCCGGGGTGTTGATCGCGCTGTGCCGAACCACGGTTGCCGCGCCAACGGTTGCCGGGCCGCGCAGCAAGGCCACGGCCTCGATGACAGGCCCGGCCACGGGCATCGTACTATCGTCAGACTGCCGATAAATCAGCAGCCCCGCCTCTAGCTCGCGCCCATCCTCCGCTGTGGGATCGTGGGGAGCAAAGAGTTTGGTGGCCGAAACCTGCCCCAAAATCAGCCCCGCCGGGTAAGAATGCCCGCGCGTCAGCACCACCACTTCCCGGCAGTATTTCATGTCGGTTTCGTGGGCGATGCTCAACGCCACCGGCGTTTGATACAGGGTCTCAGCCATTGGTTTTTCCCCCGATTTTGTTGGCCGCGACGTAAGCGTCGATGCTCATGCCGGGGGCCTTACCGGCCTGCCCCTGGCCCGTCCCCGGCTGGGTCGGGTCGATATCGGCCCCGGATTGCGCCGATGCGCGGGCCGCGTGAAGATCGATCGAGGCTTGCTCGATGCTCTTGTCGGCTTTAATCAGCGCCGCCGCTTGTCCTGGCAGGCCGGCCAAATCGCAGACCGCGACAATGCCGCAGGCGCGGGTGCGCTCTTCGGCAATTCCGGCCTTACGGCCTTCTTCGCGCGCCGCCGCCACCTGCGCCGCCAAGCGCTCGGCAAGGCTTTGCGCGTCCGCCGGGGTGCCGCCAGCGGCAGCCCCGGCTTGGGGCAGAGCCCCCGCTGGTACACTCATTTGTTGCTTTCCTTCATTGGCTTTGGCGAGCACCCAGGCGCGTGCCTGGGCCATTCCGCCGATTTCATCGCAAAGGCCCGCCGCCACGGCATCGGCCCCCGTCAGGCAGCGCGCTTGCAGTGCCTGAATCTTGCCGGGGGTAATCCCCCGGTGCGTGGCTACAAGGGCCACAAACTCGCTATTGATCGCCGCTTGGTCGGCTTTGATTTCTAACCGATCCGCGTCATTCAGGGGTTCGACCGAATTAGGGCGAGCCTTACGCTCCCCTTCCCGAAAGACGGTTACGGTGACGCCTGCCTGATCGAGGGCGCGGCTGCGTTCGGCGTGGAACATAATCACGCCGATGGAGCCTAACCCCGCGTCCTTCGCCCCATAGATCCGATCCGCCGCACTGATAAGCGCATAGCCACCCGAATAAGCCTCAGGGTTCGCCACACCAACAATCGGCAACGGGCTTTCCCGCAGGCGCTCGGCACAGGAAAAACACCCTACCGCCGCCCCGCCCGGACTATCCACATCCAGCACCACGGCCCGCACATCGCCGCGTTGGGCAGCCCGCGCTTCGGCCCGCTCCAAAATATAAATCACGGCATCGTATGAGGTGGCCCAACTGTAATAGTAGAGCCCCCTCGGCAACAGCAACCCCCGCACCTGAATCGTCACGATCCCGTCGCGGTCGGGCACCCACGGGGGCGGGCCGTAGGGGTAATCCTCACCGTCATCGTCATAAACCGAAAGCTGCGCCGTCGCGCCCGCTGCGGCGAGCAACGTCGGCAGATCGATAAGCGCCGAATGTGCGCCCTCGTACAGCGCCAGCGCCTGCCCGCCGCTTAATCGCCAATCCATGTTTTTCTCCGTTACGCCGCGACGGCATAGCCCGAATACGGCAAGCCCAAGTCTTCGGCCCGCTTGCGGTCTGCCGCTTGTTCGGCGTCGATGGTTTCCACGTCCTCGCCCGAGGCCGCGACCACGCGGGCGCGGCTGGTGAGCCCGCCCTGAATGGCGAGCAGGGAGGCTTTAACGTCCTTCTCGGGATCAACCCATTCCCATGCGGGCGGCATCCACCGCGCCCGCCGCCACTTCCGAATATCGGGATCACGGGCAAACTCGCGCGGAAAATGCAGCAGCAGCGTAGAGCGGAGCCATTCCCGCCAGATCGGGCGGCAGAACTGGTGAATGATTACCTGATGCTGGAGCATTGAGGCTTGACGGCGAAATTCCAACAGCCCGGCGCGGATGCTGGAGTAATTCACCCCGGTCAGATCGCGCGAAAGCTGCTCGTAGGTTACGCCCATCCCGGCCGCGATTGAGCGAAGCTGCGAGCGCATGAAGCCCTCGTAACTCGAATCGTCTTTCGGTGCGGCGAAGGAAACCTGCTCCCCCGGTGCCAAAAACTGAATGGTGCCGGGCGAAAGTTCGGCAATCGCGCCGTTGGCATCCTGTCCCAGAGGCCCCAACATCCCATCGTTCTCGCCTTGGGGAGCGTTCGCCGTAACGAAGGCCGTAAACATCGCGGAGGTTTTTTTCCGCACCGTTTCCGCGCCATCATATTCGTCGATATCGCCCAGGCGCGCGAGCACCCAAGAGAGCCACGGAATACCCCGGCTCTGCCCCGGCCGCAGCGGATGGAACAAATGCACCACCTGATCGGCCGGAACCCGGCTCAGATCGTTCGCGGCCACGTCCCACGCCGTCGAACCAGGATGGGAGCGGTAAAGATGATAGGCCGCGCGCCGCCCGAGCGGGTCGAACTCGATCCCCGCCTTAATTTTATTGGCCCCATTCATCCCATTGTGATGAAACGGCAAATGCTCAGGTTCAATCAGTTCGACCTGATAGGGCACCTGCAACCCATCCTCGGGCCGTCGCAGCCGGTGCCGCGCCAGCACTTCGCCGCCTTCCAGCATCGCCCGCGTAGCGAGGGCCTGCTGCCCATACCAATCACAAACGCCTGCCGCGTCCGATTCCTCTGCCCAATCGTCGAATAACTCATGCAGAGCCTGACGAATGCCGGGATCGGGATGGGCGGACCGCAAAACGATCCCCGTCCCGACCGCGTTAGAAACGAAATGCTCAATCCCGCTTTTAGCAATCCCGTTCTGCGCCGCCGCTGCCCGGCTGCGGGCGCGTGTAATAACGCCGTGGCCGAACAGCCGGCTATCGGCGTCGTGATGCTCGGCACCCCAGCCGGTCGAACGATAGCTGCCGCTGGCGGCAGCCCAGGCCCCCGAATCCTCGGCATAATCGCCGGGCGCGCGGGCGCTGATACCGCCAACGGACGCGCCATAGGGTCGCCTCCCCGCCGGGACGCGGATGCGTTGGGTCACCGACATGGGGGAGCCTCATAAAGGTAAGATTAGAACCCGCGACGAGTAGCGACTCGCACTTGACGGACGATTCGCGCGGGTACCAGCGCCTGCTGCTTCTCATCGAACAGGCGCTTGATTTCCAAGAGTGAGCGATACTCGACCTTGCGGTCGGCATATTCGACCACGCGCACGCCGGAGAAATAGGCTTCGCGCAGAGCCGCCAGTTCGGCACGCTCGCGCGCTTCTTCCTCGGGCGTCATGATTGCAAAACCTCGGGCGGCTCCCGGCGCGGGTCGATCACAAACCGGATGCTGCCGCGCCTCATTGCCTCTTGGAATTCGACATATCGGGAATAATTCATGGCGCTGATATCGCCCGAT
>NZ_JBILQX010000185.1:0-6983 GCF_044372965.1 Elstera sp.
GGCCATGAAGTCGCCAGCCACGGTTATCGCTGGATCGATTATCAAAACATCCCGGCGGAAGTGGAGAAGGCGGATATGATCCGCTCGATTGAGGCCATTAAACGCCTAACCGGCAGCCGCCCGCTCGGCTGGTACTTGGGCCGGTGCAGCCCGAATACCTGGCGGCTCGTGGCCGAGGAAGGCGGGTTTCTGTATAATTCCGATAGTTATGCCGACGATTTGCCCTATTGGGACAAGAGCCACGGCAATAATCAGCTCATAATTCCCTATACGCTCGACGCCAATGATATGCGCTTTGCCACCGCGCAAGGCTTCCATACCGGCGACCAGTTTTTTGCCTATCTGCGCGATGCCTTCGACGCGCTCTATGCCGAGGGCGACACCGCGCCGAAGATGATGTCGGTCGGGCTCCACTGCCGCCTTATCGGACGTCCAGGGCGAGTGATCGGCCTGCGGCGCTTTCTCGATCACATCAGCCGCCATACCGGCGTGTGGGTCACGCGGCGCGTCGATATTGCCCGCCATTGGATCGCCACGCACCCCGCCTAAATTCTAACCATTTGGTCAAAAAATAGTGCGACGCGGGGGTCGCTGCCGCCAAAATGCGCAGATTCGCGCCGGCCCGCAAGCTGGAACGGGTTTTGCCATAGAAGCACAGAAGCCCGATGGGCATTGGACGAGCAGGAGAAAAAAGGCATGGCACAGGTCAAGGGACGGCGCGGATTTATAAAGTTTCTGTCGCTTGCGGTGCTGATGGGCTCGGCCCTGTCGGCCCCGGCTTTTGCGCAGACCGCCGTAAAAGTAACGCTGGATTGGAAGTTCCAAGGCCCGACCAGCTTTTTCCTCATCGCGCTCGATAAGGGCTATTACAAGGCCGAAGGACTGGATGTAACCATCGACTCCGGCCAAGGCTCGGCGGGGGCGGTCAACCGGGTTGCCTCCAGCGCTTACGAGTTGGGCTTTGCCGATGTGAATGCCCTCATCGAATATAATGCCGCCAATGCCGATAAGGCGATTAAAGCGGTGATGATGGTCTACGACTTCCCGCCGTTCGGCGTCTATGCGCTCAAGAGCAGCGGCATCACCAAACCCGCCGATCTGGTCGGCAAAACCCTGGGTGCGCCGGTCTTCGACGCCTCCTACAAGCTGTTCCCAGCTTTCGCCCAGAAGGTCGGCATCGATCCTACCGCCGTGCCGCGCAAGAATATGGACCCGTCTTTACGCGAAGCCATGCTGGTCCGCAAAGAGGTGGATTTCATCTCCGGGCATTATTTCTCATCCTTCCTCGACCTAAAAGCCAAGGGCGTGAAGGGCGAAGATATCGTCGCGATGCGTTATTCGGACTTTGGCATGGATTTCTACGGCAACGGCCTGATTGCCTCGCCGAAGATCATCGCCGAAAAGCCGGAAGCCGTGAAAGGCTTCATCCGCGCCACCATCAAGGGCCTGAAAGATATGATCGCCGATCCGAAAACCGGGATCGCCGCGACCAAAAAGAAAGACCCGCTGATCGAAGAAGCGCTGGAAATGGAGCGACTGGAACTTGCCATTAGCACCAATATCATCACCCCCAACGTCAAGCGCGACGGTATCGGCGGGGTCGATATGGCCCGGTTGAAACGCTCCATCGATCAAGTGGCGCTCTCGGCGGGGCTGAAAACCGTCCCCGCGCCGGAACAAGTATTCGATTCCTCTTTCCTGCCGCCTGCGGCTGATCGGAAGCTATGAGCGAGGCTTTTATCCGCATCGACGGTGCAAGCCTGACCTATGGCGAGGAGGGCGGCACGCTCGCCCTCCAAGGCATCGACCTTACTTTGCACCGGGGGGAGTTTCTGGCCGTGGTCGGCCCCTCCGGCTGCGGGAAATCGACCCTACTGAAGCTGATTTCCGGCCTGCGCCCGCCGTCCGCCGGGTCGGTCACGGTGGCGGGGCAAAAGGTAACGGGGCCGCTGAAAATCGTCGGCATGGCGTTTCAGAACCCCACCCTGCTGCCCTGGCGCACCGCACTCGAAAACGTGCTGCTGCCGCTGGAAGTGGTAGAGCCGCATCGGCGCAACTTTCGCGCGGATCGGCGCAACTATGAGAACAAAGCCCGCCAACTCTTAGCGAAAGTCGGCCTGACCGGCTTTGAGGATCATTACCCCTGGCAGCTTTCGGGCGGCATGCAGCAGCGCGTTTCCCTCTGCCGCGCTTTGATCCACGAGCCTGACCTTCTAATGCTCGACGAGCCTTTCGGCGCGCTCGATACCTTCACCCGCGAAGAACTGTGGGAGGCCCTCCAAGCCCTGTGGCTGGAACGGAAGTTCACCACCCTGCTCGTGACCCATGATTTGCAGGAGGCGGCGATGCTGGCCGACCGCATTATTGTCATCTCCCAGCGGCCCGGCACAATTTCCGCCGCCTGCGAGGTCAATTTCCCGCGTCCCCGGTCGCTCGATCTGCGGTTTGCGCCCGATTTCAACGCCTTGCTGCACGACGTGCGGGCAAAAATCGACGTCGCCCGGCAAGTGCCTTTGTCGCTGGGGGCCGCATGACCGCCCGGCAACGCAAACTCTTCCGCGCGTCCCTGCCCTGGCTGTCCGCCATCGGGTTGGTTGTCTTGTGGGAGCTTATCTGCCTCGTCTTCCAAGTGCCGGAAAGCATTTTGGCGACGCCGACCGCAACTCTGAAAGCCCTCATCCAATACCGCGAGGCCATTTGGCTGAACGCCGGGCAGACGCTGTTCACCACCCTGATCGGCTTCGGCCTTGCTATCGTCTTCGGCCTTGCCCTCGGCGTTGCGATTGGGGCCGCGCCGCTGCTCTATCGCGCGCTCGGCCCGTTGCTGATCGGCTTCAACGCCATCCCCAAGGTGGCCCTGGTGCCGATTTTGGTGATGTGGTTCGGCATCGGCACAGTTCCGGCGATCATTACCGCCTTCCTTATTTCCTTCTTCCCGATTGCGGTGAATGTCGCCGCTGGGATTGCAACGCTGGAGCCCGAATTGCAGGATGTGCTGCGCTCGCTTGGGGCGCGCAAACGCGATATTCTTTGGAAAGTCGGCTTGCCGCGCGCGCTGCCCTATTTTTTCGCCTCGCTGAAAGTGGCAATTTCCCTGGCCTTCGTCGGCTCGGTCATCTCCGAAACCGTGGCGTCGAACGAGGGGATTGGGCATTTGATGCTGGTCGCCTCCTCCTCCTTCCGTACGCCGCTGCTCTTTGCCGGGCTGGTGGTGATCGCGGTTCTGGGGATCATCATGTACGCCGTCGCCGCCCTGATGGAACGGCGGCTCGCCCATTGGGCGACGCGCGGCACCGATGGGGGATTGCACGGCGGTGGTTGACCAAAAGGTCAAGCGCCGACGGGATCGAAGCGACTGGCGCATTGACCGCCCGCGAGCGTTGCGAGTGCAGCCAAGCGGACGGTTGTCCGCGCCCGGCGCTTGAGGGACGAAAAAAGCTTGGTGGTTGACCAAAAGGTCAAATCAGCAGAACACTAGGGTTAGATTCTAGCACCGAGGCACGATGCAAACGCCAATTCGCTTCCTCATGGGTGGGCAGGTTCACGAGGTTGTCGTCACCGACCCAACCGTTACCCTGCTCGATTGGCTGCGCGGCAGTGCCCGCCGCCCCGGCACGAAGGAAGGCTGCGCCGAGGGCGACTGTGGGGCCTGTACGGTCGCCATCGGCACGCTTTCGGGGGACGGCGTGACCTATCAGGCGGTGAACGCCTGCATTCAATTCCTACCCATGCTGGACGGCAAGCAGGTGGTGACGGTGGAGGATCTGGCACCCTCGGACGCCGATCTGCACCCGGTTCAGCAGGCAATGGTGACGGAACACGCCAGCCAATGCGGTTTCTGCACCCCCGGCTTCGTTATGAGCCTCTATACGCTCTACCAGACGCGCCATACGGCCCCCGCGCGCGACGAGATCAACACCGCGCTCGCCGGGAACCTCTGCCGCTGCACGGGCTATAAGCCGATCATCGCGGCGGCGGAAAGCATGTTCACCCTGCCCCGCCCCGCCGCCGAGCCGCCGGTTGCGCTGCTGAAGCATATCCAACGCCGCGAGTCGCTGTCGATCACTACCGAAACCGGCCAAAGGTTCGACGCGCCCGGCACGTTGGACGATTTGGCCAATCTGGTTGACCGCTTCCCGCAGGCCGAGCTTTTGGCGGGCGCGACCGATATTGGCCTGTGGGTAACGAAACAGCACCGGCAGATGCCACATCTGATTTCGGTCGGTGCCGTCGCAGCCCTGAAGGCGATTGACGGCAAGGCCGACACCATCACCTTCGGCGCGGGGGTGAGTTTTACCGATGCCCTGCCCTATCTGGCGGCAATCCACCCGGATTTAGAGCGGCTGTTCAAGCGCATTGGCTCCGCGCAAATTCGCAACAGCGGCACCCTGGGCGGCAATATCGGCAATGGCTCCCCCATCGGCGATTCGATGCCCGCGCTCATCGCCCTTGGGGCAACGCTCACCTTACGCAAGGGCAAGACCGAACGGGTTTTGCCGCTCGAAGATTATTTTCTCGACTACCGCAAAACGGCGCGGCAACCGGGAGAGTTTATCGTTTCGGTTTCGGTATTAAGGCTAGACTCTCAGTCTCGTTATGGAACCGATAAGATTTCCAAACGCATTGACCAAGATATTTCCGCCGTCTGCGGGGCCTATCGGTTGGAGCTTGAGGATGGGATCATCCGGGCCGCCCGGCTCGGCTTTGGCGGCATGGCGGGCATTCCGGCGCGGGCGCGGGCAGCGGAGGCGGCATTGCGCGGGAAGCCCTTCACGGAAGCCACGACTCGGGAGGCGATGGCGGCCCTTGCCGAAGATTTTAGCCCGCTCAGCGATATGCGCGCCTCGGCCCAGTATCGGCTCACGGTGGCGCGGAATCTCCTGCTGCGCTTTTATTTGCGCGAAACAGGCGCGCTGGCTCAGGAGGCCGCCGAATGAAGGATGGAGCCCTTCCCCCCACCCCAACCGTCGGCACGACCCAGCCCCATGATGCCGCCCGCCGCCATGTGCGCGGCACCGCGCCCTATATCGATGATCTGCCGGAACCGGCGGGGCTGCTGCACGCGGCGGTCGGCCTCAGCCGCCACGCGCATGGCCGCCTGAAGACGCTCGACCTAAATAAAGTCCGCGCCTATCCCGGCGTCGCAGCCGTTCTGAGCGTGGCGGATATTCCCGGCGAGAATAACGTTGGGCCGGTGCTGAAGGACGATCCGATTCTGGTGGAAAGCCTGATCGAGTTCCACGGCCAAGCGCTTTTCGCCGTCGCCGCCGATAGTCTACACGCCGCCCGCCGGGCCGCGCGGCTGGACGTGGCCGAGGTGGAACCCCTCCCGGCATTGCTGACGATTGACGACGCAATGACCGCCCAAAGCTTCATTCTGAAGCCGGAACGGATGGCGCGCGGCGACGCGACGGCGGCGATTGCTGGGGCGGCCCATCGGTTCGCGGGCACGCTCGACATGGGCGGGCAGGATCATTTTTACTTGGAAGGGCAAATCTCCCTCGCCATCCCGACCGAAGAAGGCGGGGTGCTTGTCTATTGCTCCACCCAGCATCCTTCGGAAGTGCAGCATCTCGTCGCCCACGCCCTCGGCATCCCCGACGCGCTGGTGACGGTGGAAGTCCGGCGCTTGGGCGGCGGTTTCGGCGGCAAGGAAACCCAGGCCGCGCAGTTTGCCGCGCTGGCGGCGATTTTTGCGCTGAAGACGGGCCGTCCCGTCAAGCTGCGGCTTGACCGCGACGATGATATGGTCATGACCGGCAAGCGCCATGATTTCCGCGTGCGCTACGAGGTTGGCTTCGACGCCGAGGGCCGGATTGAGGGGCTGGCGGTGGAGCTTGCATCGCGCTGCGGCTATTCGGCGGACCTGTCGGGCGCGATTAACGACCGCGCCATGTTCCATATCGATAATTGCTATTATCTGCCCCATGTAGCGGTCGATTCGTACCGGCTGAAGACCAACACTGTTTCGAATACCGCCTTTCGCGGCTTCGGCGGCCCGCAAGGCATGCTGGCAATTGAAGCCGTGATGGACGATATCGCCCGCACCTTGGGCCGCGATGCGCTCGACGTGCGGCGGATCAATCTCTACGGGCCGGGGCGCGATATTACTCCCTACGGGCAAACGGTGGATGATGGTATCGCCCCGCGCCTGATGGCGCGTCTGAGCGAAAGCGCTGCCTATAGCGCGCGCCGGGCAGAGGTCGCGGCCTTCAATGCCCGTAACCGCTACGTGAAGCGCGGGCTGGCGCTGACCCCGGTGAAATTCGGGATTTCCTTCACCACGACGTTTCTCAATCAAGCCGGGGCCTTGATCCACGTTTATACCGATGGGTCGGTGCAGGTGAATCAGGGCGGGATCGAGATGGGCCAGGGGCTCTATCAAAAAATTCGGCAGGTGGTGGCCGATTGTTTCGGTATCGGGTTAGAAAAAGTTCTAGCGACGGCGACCACAACCGGCAAAGTGCCGAATACCTCCGCGACGGCCGCTTCGTCCGGAGCCGATATGAACGGCAAAGCCGCCGAAGGCGCAGCCCTCACAATCCGCGCCCGGCTGGCAGCTTTCGCCGCGCAGAAATATGGCGGGACGGAAAATGAGGTTCGCTTCAGCGGTGGACAGGTGCAGGCGGGGGAAACCCGCATACCCTTTGCCGAACTCGTGCGCTCTGCCTATCTTGCGCGGATTTCGCTCTCGTCCACCGGCTTCTACGCCACGCCGAAAATTCATTTCGACCGGGAAACGTTCAGCGGTAGGCCGTTCCTCTATTACGCCTATGGCGCGGCAGTGGCTGAGGTTGAGGTCGATTGCCTGACCGGGGAAAACCGCCTGATCCGGGCCGATATTCTGCACGATTGCGGCGCGTCGCTGAACCCGGCGCTGGATAAAGGCCAGATCGAAGGCGGCTTCATTCAGGGCATGGGCTGGCTGACGATGGAGGAACTGGTGTGGGACGCGCAAGGCCGCCTGCGCACCCACGCCCCCT
>NZ_JBILQX010000186.1:0-6959 GCF_044372965.1 Elstera sp.
CAGTTCCCGCCCGATCAGCCAGCGGCGAATCTCGCTCGTGCCTGCGCCGATTTCATACAGTTTCGCGTCGCGGAGCAATCGGCCCGTGGGGTACTCGTTGATGTAGCCGTTGCCGCCGAGGCATTGGATGGCTTCGAGCGCCATCCAGGTGGCCTTTTCGGCGGCGTAGAGGATGCAGCCGGCGGCGTCTTTGCGGGTTACGGTGCCCCGGTCGCAGGCGGCGGCCACGGCGTAGACGTAGGCGCGGCTGGCGTTGAGGGTCACGTACATATCGGCGAGCTTGCCTTGCATCAGTTGGAATTCGCCGATGGGCTGGCCGAACTGGTGGCGGTCGTGCAGGTAGGGGATCACTACGTCGAGGCAGGCTTGCATAATGCCGATGGGACCGGCGGCGAGCACGACGCGCTCGAAATCGAGGCCGCTCATCAGCACGTTCACGCCGCGCCCGACGGCGTTGAGCACGTTTTCTTCCTGGACTTCGCAGTCTTCAAAGACGAGTTCGCAGGTATTGGAGCCGCGCATGCCGAGCTTGTCGAGCTTTTGGGCGGTTCGGAAGCCTTTGAAGGTTTTTTCCACGATGAAGGCGGTCATGCCGCGCGGCCCGGCGTCGGGATCGGTTTTAGCGTAGACGACGAGCGTGTCGGCGTCCGGCCCGTTGGTGATCCACATTTTAGTGCCGTTCAGCACATAGCGGTCGCCCTTTTTATCGGCGCGCAGGCGCATGGAGACGACGTCGGAGCCCGCGCCGGGTTCGGACATAGCGAGCGCGCCGACGTGCTCGCCGGAAATCAGCTTCGGTAAGTAGCGGCGCTTTTGCGCGTCGGTGCCGTTTAGCTTGAGCTGATTGACACAGAGGTTCGAGTGCGCGCCGTAGGAGAGGCCGATAGAGGCCGAGGCGCGGCTGACTTCTTCCATCGCAATCGCATGCGCCAGATAGCCCATGCCCGCGCCGCCGTACTCTTCGGGCACGGTGACGCCGAGAATGCCGAGAGCACCCATTTCCCGCCACAGATGGTTGGGAAACTCGTTCTTCTGGTCGGTTTCGGCGGCGATGGGGGCGATGCGGTCAGCCGCGAAGCTGCGCACGCTATCGCGCAGCATATCCAACTCTTCCCCAAGGGCGAAATTCAGCGACGGAAAATCATTCGGCATGGTCGGGCTCGCTTATTGGGGCGGAAGGTTCATGAGGGTTTGCAGGGCGCAGGCGCAGAGGCTCAAGGCCCCGTCGCGCTCGCCGTAAATATCGACCTCGGTGACGGTCAGGCTGCGCCCGGCGCGTTTCACCTTGCCGTGGCCGATGAGGCGGGAGCCGACGGCGGGCTTGAGGAAATTGGTTTTATATTCGACGGTCAGCACATTATGGCCCGGTTCGGCCACCGACCAAGCAGCATAGCCGCCCGAGACATCGACAAAGGCCGACACCGCGCCGCCGTGGAAGAAACCGTCTTGCTGGCATAGGTCGGGCCGGGCGGGCAGCACGAGGGCGCATTCGCCGCGTTTGGCCCAGAGGATGCTCACCCCCATCGATTGGGTGAAGCTTTGGCGGGCCAGCACCTCGTTTAGATAGGCCAGGGCCGCCGCATCGCTTTCGGTCGTGAGCGCAAAACTTTCCGCCACTGTCATTCCCTTCCCCGGAAGACGCGGCGGCTTTTCAGCTTTGTTCGGCGGTTTGGTCCGCCAAAACTTTACGCGCGCGTCACTTTATAGAGAGCTTGCCACCATCGCCGAGCGCAATCAAGGCCTCCGTGCAATCGGCCTCCACCCGGTCCATGAAATCGAGCAGCACATCGATATCCTGCTTTTGCGCCATCAGGGTTTGGCGGCGTTTGCGGATTTTATCGAGCAGCAGATCGAGCTGCGCGCGCTGGGCTTCCCCGGCGTCGGTCTCGTTATCATACATGTCGATGATTTCGCGGATTTCGTCGAGCGATAGGCCCAGCCGCTTGCCGCGCAGGATAAGTTTGAGGCGCACCCGGTCGCGCGGGGAATAGACCCTACGGTTGCCATTGCGGCGCGGGGTTATCAGGCCGCGATCCTCATAGAATCGAATGGCCCGGGGGGTGATTTCGAACTCGGCGGTCAGTTGCGCGATGGAATAGCTGCTGCTCATGGGGGCAGCATACCGAAGTTTCCCGTGGCGTAAAGTTAGGCAAGCGCGGAAGGGCGCTTTTGACATAAAAAAACCCGGCTGGAAGGCCCAGCCGGGTTCTCTTAGAGCGTGAAGCGCTTAGGCAGCGGGCTTCATGATCTTTTCGACGGCCAAGGTCACGCGGGCCTGGATCGGCTCGATGGCTTCGTTGGCGACCTTCATCGACAGTTCGGTGATCTTATTGCCTTCGGACATGAGCTTATCGAAGCTGGTCTTGGCGGCTTCGTTTTGCAGTTCGATGGCCTGCTTGAAGTTGGTGACGCCCATCAGCGCCTTCGTGGTGGCCAGCGAGGCTTCCACTTGCGACTGGGTGAGAGCGGCCACCGACTTGGTGATTTCTTCCGTGCCCTTAACGAAAATCGTCGAGGCCTTCACGAAGGCTTCCACGTTTTCACGGCCGACCGATGCGAAATCGCCAAAGCCGCCGAAGCTGCTACCGAAACCGTTGCCGAAGCTGCTCATGAAGCCCTTGCTGAATTTTTCGAATTGTTCTTTGGCGGAAGCGAAGGTTTGTTCGGCAGTGGCCATGATGCTGTGTCCTTGTTTGAATTTGGGGAATGGGTCGGAGGTGATCGCGGGGGCCACCTCGGGTTCAGGCGCAGGGGCAACCGCCTCAGGAATAACCGGCGACGCTACCGCAGGCTCGGCAACCACGACCACGGGGGCCGGGGCGGCGGGTTCGGGCGCGACCGCCACGGGTTCCACAGCAACCGGGGTCACGGACGGGGAAACCGTCGGTGTCGCCTTGGGCGCGGGGTGTGCCGTGGGGCGGCGGGAAGAAGCCGCAGGCTTGCGGGGTGTCGTCATCGTGCCAGTCCTTCAGGTTCGATCCTGGTCCGTCGGGAAGGCGGATACCGCAGCGCCCCAAAAGGGTAGGCCGAAACGGTCACACGACCTTTCCCGCCCGGCTGCTGCATCGCACCATTGAGGCGACATTGCCTTATTCTTAAGCGCTCCGTCAAGATGTTTTGTGCGGTGCACACAAAGAAAAATGCGAGCGTTCCTGCCGCCTTCAAGCGTATTCACCTGACGCTCCACTCAGGTTCGTTCGCACTTGAAACGAAAAAATACCGCACCGCAGCACAAAAAACGAAAAAGGAACAAGCCGCAAACAAAGCGGTAAGACAGCGTATGTCGAGAGAGAATCAATGAAGTCAATTGGTTATAGACAGAAGCTCATGTGCTTGCTACAGTCCGGGCACCATAAGACCCAAGCGCGGAAGTGATCCATGGCTCAAACCCAAGTGACCCAACGAGGCAAGTTTCGGCCGGCATTCCGCGCTTTGGCCAATAGTTTGCCAAAAATCGCCCTCTTTGGCGCGCTGATTCTGACGGCAGGAACGGCGCTTGCCGCGCCGGACCGCAGCGCCTCGCTGATTATGGATTATAGCTCGGGCGCAACGCTCTACGCCCACAATGCCGATGAGCCGCGCCACCCGGCGTCGCTGACCAAGATGATGACGCTGTTTATGGCCTTCGAAGCCATTCAGCAGGGTCGCCTGTCGATGGATCAAAAGCTGCTGGTCAGCCAATTCGCCGCCGATCAAGCGCCGACCAAGCTTGGCCTGCGCCCCGGTTCGACGATTCTCGTGCGCGATGCCGTCATGGGGCTCGTGACGAAATCGGCCAACGACGCTGCCGCCACGCTCGCCGAAAATATGGCCGGGTCCGAACCCGCCTTCGCCCGGCAGATGACCCAGCGCGCGCGCCGCCTTGGCATGAGCAGCACTTTATTCGCCAATGCCTCCGGCTTGCCCAACGACGCGCAGATCACCACCGCGCGCGATATGGCCGTGCTGGGCCGCGCCCTTATTCGCGATTTTCCGGATTTCTACCCGCTGTTCTCCACGAAGAACTTCGTCTACCAAGGCCGGGTTCACCCGAACCATAACCGGCTGATGAATGTGTACGATGGGATGGACGGGATTAAGACCGGCTTTATTCGCGCCTCCGGCTTTAATCTGGTCGCTTCCGCCAAGCGCGACGGGCGGCGACTGGTCGGCGCGGTCTTCGGCGGCACCAGCCCCGGGCAGCGCGATCAACTGATGGCAAAACTCATGGACGCCGGGTTCGCGGGCACCCTTGTGGCCATGCGCGACAATGAGGCCCCCCAACGTAACTTGATCGTCGCGGCCGATGGGCCGAAGCAGGGAGCGGTTCCCGTGAACGCCACTATGAGCACGCGCCTGCCCGCCCGCGCCAACAATGGGGCCACAATCACGCCGGTTTCAGCAACCTTGGGACGCGCCGCTGCACCGGTTCTGACGCAGACGGCGATCGACACGCCGCGCGGGCAACCGGTGCCGAAACAAGCAACAGCCCAGCCAGTGTCGCTGAAACCGCAGAGCAAGCCGCAATCTGGCGGCTGGGCGGTTCAGGTCGGCGCGTTTGCCACGGGGGCCAATGCGCAGAAGGCGGCCCAGGCGGCCACTGCCGGGGCGAAGGCCGCCCTCGGCCACGGAACGATTGCTATCGCCGAAGGCAAAGACGCCAAGGGTGCCCGCGTCTACCGCGCCCGCATCGCTGGCCTCACCGAAAAAGAAGCCCGCGACGCCTGCCAGTCCCTCACCCGGCAAAAGAATGCCTGCGTGGCGGTTCCGGCAAGCTAATCCACCGCATTCCCTTAGGAAGGCGCGAGGCCAGGGAGTTTTCCCTGGCTTTTTTTTGGGTGCGCCCCCGTGCTCGGGATCAATATATGGCATTTTTGTGAACCTGCGTCATTATGTCGCAACTTCAGTTTTGCTGATATATCTCTCAGGGTTGCAAAAAATAAAACTCCTAAAAAAATACCTATTATTTCTTTAAGGCTTTAAAATATAACGCAATCCTGCGTGCGGTCCTGAACGCACCCCCCATTTATCGAGCCGATAAACTCAGCGTTACTGCGCTTATTAGAAATTTAATATGGTCCCCTTCCTGACCTAAAGGCTCCCAAATTGGTCTCAATCGACACGAATTTCCGAAATTTGTTATTTTATTAAAATACCTTCTTTCGTTTACGCTTCGTTAAGTCCGCGCTGCCTAGCGTTAATCTTATGACGCACCGAACGTCACAATCAGAAATTGTGCGAGGGGGGTAGCAGCATCATGATCAACCTAAATAATATTCTTCATTTCGGGGAAGATAGTGCCAACGTGACCGCGTTGAACCGGTCGCTGGCGGTCATCGAGTTTGCGTTGGATGGATCTATCCTGACCGCGAATAGTAATTTCTTAACGCTTATGGGCTATGCGCTCGACGAGGTTCGGGGGCAGAACCATCGGATGTTTGTCGATAAGGATGAGGCCTCAAGCCCCGCTTACGCACAGTTCTGGAGCAACCTGCGCGCGGGGAAATTCCAGTCCGCCGAGTATATGCGGCTTGGGAAAGGTGGGGGGGAGATATGGATCCAAGCCACCTATAACCCCATTCTGGATCGGCACGGCCAGCCTGTAAAAGTCATTAAATTCGCCACCGATATCTCTCAGCAGAAACTTCGTTTGGCTGACTATCACGGGCAGATCGCAGCAATCGGCAAAGCTCAAGCTGTGATCGAGTTCGCGCTTGATGGCACGATTTTGGATGCGAACGATAATTTTCTGACGACAATCGGCTACCAACTGAACGAAATTCGCGGGCAGCACCATCGGATTTTCGTGGAACCTGAATACGCCCGCTCGGCCGAGTATCGCGTGTTCTGGTCCAAGCTGCAGAACGGCCAATTTCACGCCGATGAATATTGCCGCCTTGGTAAAGGCGGGAAAAAAGTTTGGATTCAGGCTTCCTATAACCCCATTTTGGACCCGCGGGGACGACCGTTTAAAGTAGTGAAATATGCAACCGATATCACCCGGCAAGTCCAGCGCCGCCAAGACGCCGAAAAAAGCAGCGCTGATATCGACGCAAACCTAGCGTGCATTGTTTCCACCGTCGGGGGTATCCAACTGCAAACAACGAATGTTGCCGGTGCCACCACGCAAACATCAGCCAGCGTGCAGACCGTGGCCGCCAGCGCCGAAGAAATGACCCACTCGATTTCGGAAGTCTCGAGCAACGTCTTCCATTCTAAAGAATCGGCTGATTCGGCGCTGGATCAAATCATCCTTGCTGAAGGCAATGCCGCCCGCCTCAGCACCGCCGCCGGGTCTATGTCCAGCGTCATCGAGTTCATTCAACATATTGCGTCGAACATCAACCTCTTAGCCTTGAACGCCACCATCGAATCGGCGCGCGCGGGCGACGCCGGACGCGGCTTTGCCGTAGTCGCAAGCGAGGTAAAAACACTCGCAAAGCAGGTCGCGGACGCAACCCAGAATATCTCCCAAGAGATTGTTGGGGTGCAGAATATCTCAACGAATGTTGCCGCCGCCCTTGTGCAAATCCGCTCGGCAATGCAAGAGGTTCAAGGAAGCGTTACCGGCGTTGCCGGGGCGATTGAGCAGCAAACCCAGGTAACGCGCGAAATTTCGTCGAATATGCAAGGAACTGCTGGCGCGGTCTGCAATATCGAAGACGGAATGCATGGTATCGAGATCGGTATTCACGATATTCTCGTCGCCGTTGAGGCTGCCAAAACTCTTTCCGCCGCAACACAACGTCTCTACGCCGAACTCTAAACCTCTTGATCCGCTAAGTCGCCCTCCCTAGGGGAGCGGCTCTAGCGGGCATTTTGCGCCTTATAACCGAACCGCACCCCCCCCCAAGGACGCCCTTTCACCATGATCGGGGCCGCCGCCTCCTTCAGCAGAACGAAGCGCCCACCGCCTAAATCGCGCCGGTAGGTCTGCAATAAGAACCGATCGCGGTTTTGGCCCGAGGCCAATCCAACCC
>NZ_JBILQX010000187.1:0-6925 GCF_044372965.1 Elstera sp.
ATGGCGCGCGTCGGGCTGCGGGCCGGGCTGTTGGCCCTGGCTGGCGCGGTTGGCGCGACCGCGATGATGGCGGCGGCGGCTTCCGCCCACGGGCCGCTTGCCTCCGAGCTTGCGAGCATGGCTAGCCATATCCAGCTTTTCCATGCCCTGGCGATTGGGCTCGTCGCGCTCGCGCCGCTACCCCGGTGGGGGCATTGGAGTGCGGCCCTGCTGTTTGGTTTAGGGGTTCTTGGGTTTTGCGGCGGGCTCTATAGCCTCGCTTGGCTGGGGACGAGCTTAGGCCCAATCGTGCCCTTAGGCGGCAGCGCGCTTATTCTCGGCTGGTTGGTCTTGGGGATTGCCGGGCTGAAGAGCCGCTTTTCGGATTAAGTGCCGGTATTCAGGTGTGGCAGCGCGAGTTCAATGCGCTGCATCGCGGCTTCTGCCGTCAGTGGGCGGTCGAAAAGATAGCCTTGCCCGCCCCAGCAGCCGTGAGCCGTCAGGTAATTGGCGACCTCCGGCGTTCCGATCCCTTCGGCGACGAGATTGAGTTCCAACGACCGCGCCAGCGTAATCATGGCATCGACGATGGCGGTGGAGCGGCGGTCCTGCCCGATTTGCGACACGAACCGCCGGTCAATCTTCAGCCCATCGATGGGAAACTTTAGAAGATGGCTGAAGCTGGAATAGCCGGTGCCGAAATCATCAATCACAACACCTAGGCCGCGCTCCCGGATTGCGTGAATCTGGTTTAGCACAAGATCGGCGTGGGAGAGGATCGAGGTTTCCGTCACTTCCAGCTTAAGCGCCGATCCCGGCACGCCGGTCGCCTCCATCGCCGCATCGATGATGCGCAGAAGGGATGGATCGGCAAACTGCCGGGCAGAAAGATTAACACTGATTGTCGGGGCGTGATTGCCCAGCAGCCGCCGCCAGCGCGCCGATTCGGTGCAAGCCTGCTGAAATAGCCGCGCGCCGATATCCAGAATAAGGCTCGATTCCTCGGCCTGCTCGATAAAGCGCGCCGGGGGGATAATGCCTTCCGTCGGGTGAATCCACCGCACCAGCCCTTCAAACCCGACTAAGCGCCGGTCGCCGAGCGACATGATCGGCTGGAAGAAAAGCTTCAACTCGTCGCGGCTCAGGGCGGTTACAAGATCGGCTTCGAGTCGCAACCGCGCCACGGCCTGGTGGCGCATGGTTGGATTGAAGTGTGCAAAAGTGCCGCCGCCTTGTTCTTTCGCCCGGCGCATGGCCGTTGCGGCATTGCGGATAACCTCGTCCGGGTCATCCTCCAGCCTATCGGGCAAGGCGATGCCGAGGCTGATCGATTGAGTCAGCGTGTGCCCCGCCACCACAATGGGACTGCGTACTTCGGTTAACAGGATATCGGCAATGGCTTCCAGTTCCGACGGCGTGGTGACGCCGGGAACCAGCAAAGCGAATTCATCGGACCGCAGCCGGGCCAGCATGCCGAAGTTGACGGCGTGCCGGTCCAGGCGGTGCGCCAGCATGGAGAGGGCCATATCGCCCGCCGCATGGCCCAGGCTATCGTTCACCTTGGCAAGATCGTCGCAATCGATGCAGATGATCGCGTAGCCAAGCCGTTCTTCGACGAGATCATTGAGGCGCAGGCGCAGGGCGTCGCGGTTCGGTAGCTGGGTCAGCGGATCGACGGTAATCGCCGCAGCGGGCTTTTCCTGGGTCGACAGCAGCGCGCGCAGCCGCCCTTCGGCCTGCCCCAGGCGCTCTTCAGCCTGGGCGCGCTGAAGATTGCTGACGGCAATCGCCACGCAATCGGCCAAATTGGCAACGAAGCTTTGCTCTTCCACAAGCCATTGTCGGGGGCCACCACGATGCTCGCAGCAGAGAATGCCCCAGTTCTGGCCGCCGATCACAATCGGCGCATCCAGCATCGCGCCGATCCAGGCTTTCTCCAAATACGGCAACAGCGCGCCCAGGCGCGCATCGTCCAGCGTGTTGTCGCTAATAAACAACCGATGGGTACGGACCTCGTTGAAATATTCTGGAAATTCAGCCGCATTCAGAATGGTGCCGATGATATTCGGAACCCCCGGATCATCGACATAGGCTTTACATTCGATACCCGATCCATCGGGGACAAATTGCCACAGGCTGCACCGCGAGATTTGCAGCATCTCGCTTGCGGTCAATAAAACGTCGTTCAGGCAGGATTCAAGGTCGACCTGCGACCGAACCGGACGCGCCCCAATATCGGCCAAGACCCCCATTTGACGCCGAATACGGCGTTCATAAGGTTGGGTCGGAAGGGAAATGCTTTTTGACACGGGGGGTTAGCAGATCCAGATTGGAGATTAGGGCGGCAACATGCTAAGCGTACTGTCTCAAACTACTGTCATACAGCCCAATCGCAAACTATATTTTGGGAATATTAAGAATCCAATAAGATTACGGCTGCACTCCTAAGAGCAACGTTAAAGGGAACATCCAAGGTTGTGAGTGGCTTTTCAAATCAGATTTTAACGCTGGATTGTACCGGGTTACGCTGCCCGTTGCCTATTTTGCAATTTCGCAAAGCAGCAAGAAATAGTGTTTCGGGACAGAAAATCCTTTTGCTTTCGGATGATCCCAATACCCACCGCGATTTTTCGGCTTTTTGCTTGGCGGCCGGGCATCAATTGCTTGAGATAACACAAGACGCGAAAGGGTGGCGCTTTTTGGTGGAAGCGGGTTGCGCTGGTCCCAGGGGCGATGAATAGTCACTCTGCGCCCTGAGGGAGGGTGTACTCCCGGCAACAGGCTTGCCCCAACCGGGGGCGGAAGACGCGAAGAAAGGTCAAAAAGGCCCGAAAATGGCGACGCTGCTATTCACCCACGAAGCCTGCTTGGGCCACGATCCCGGCCCGATGCATCCTGAACGTCCCGACCGGTTGCGTGCGGTTCTGGCGCGCTTAGACGAGCCAGAGTTTGAGGCGCTGCAACGCCGGGAAGCGCCGCTCGCCACCGTCGATCAACTGGCCTTGGCCCATCCGCGCGATTTTGTCGAAGGCATGTTGGCGGCCTTGCCCGAGCCCGTTCCCGGCGGAGAAGAGCGGCATTTAGCCATCGATACCGATACTATCGCCTCGACGGGGACGAAGGAGGCAGCCTTGCGGGCGGCAGGTGCCCTTTGCGCCGCCGTTGATGCCGTTATGGCCGGGGAAGCGTCGAACGCTTTCTGCGCAGTGCGCCCGCCGGGGCATCACGCCGAAGCGCGCCAGCCGATGGGTTTTTGCTTTTTCAATAATGTCGCCGTGGGGGCGGCCTATGCGCGGGCGCGCTATGGGCTGAAGCGCGTGGCGATCATCGATTTCGACGTGCATCACGGCAATGGCACCCAAGCGATTTTCGAGGCGGAACCGGCAGTTTTCTTCGGCTCCACTCATCAGTTTCCGCTCTATCCGGGAACGGGCGGGCGCAGCGAGCGCGGCGTTGGCAATATCGTGAATGCGCCGCTCGCGCCGGGGGCCGGGTCCAGCGATTTCCGTCATGCGTTTTCTGAACATATTTTGCCTGCACTCTCGGAATTCTCGCCGGATTTCATTTTTATCTCGGCGGGCTTCGATGGTCATGCGGATGATCCGTTGGCCTCCCTGTCGTTGTTTGAGCCAGATTATCAGTGGGTCACGCGGGAAATTTTACGCATTGCGGCCTATGTGTGTGATGGGCGGGTTGTTTCGACCTTAGAGGGCGGGTATGACCTGGGCTCGTTGGCGGACAGCGCGGCGGCCCATGTGCTGGCGCTGATGGCCGCGCCAGATGTTTCGTAACGGGAAGGGTTTAGGGCCGGAATGAGCGACGATATCGCAGGCTTGAGCTTCGAAGACGCAATGGCCCAACTGGAAGCCATTGTGCGCGATCTCGAATCGGGCAAAGGCAAGCTCGACGATGCCGTAGGGGCCTATGATCGGGGCGTGCGCCTGCGCCGCCACTGCGAGGCGAAGCTCGCGGAAGCCCAGGCCAAGATCGACAAAATCGTCGCCGGGCCGGATGGTGCGGTTGGAACGGAGCCCTTCGATGCCCAATCTTGACGGGCGGTCCCTGCCGCTGCAAGCCGCGATGGCCGAGGTTGCAACCGACGTTCATGCCATGCTGGACCGGCTGATCCCGGACGGCGGCGGCGAGAGCGGCGAAGCGCGCCTGTCGGCGGCGATGCGTTATGCCGTTTTAGCGGGGGGCAAACGCCTGCGGCCTTTTCTGGTGGTCGAATCGGCGGCGCTGTTCAAGGTCGCGCACTCTTCTGCTGTAAAGGTCGCGGCAGCCGTGGAGATGCTGCACACCTATTCGCTGATCCACGACGATCTGCCCGCGATGGATGACGCTGAACTGCGCCGAGGCCGCCCCACGGTTCACCGCATGTACGATGAAGCCACGGCAATTCTGGCGGGCGATGCTTTGTTGACGCGCGCTTTTGAAGTGCTGGCGGATGCAGGCGTTCATGGCGATCCGGCGGTGCGCATCGAACTTGTCAAGGAACTGGCCCAAGCCGCCGGGATTGCAGGCATGTGCGGCGGGCAGATGATGGATTTGCAGGCTGAAACCGAAAGCCTGCCGCTCGAAATCGGCGCAATCACTCGGCTGCAACGCTTGAAGACTGGCGCGATTATCGCTTTTTCCTGCGAAGCCGGGGCAATTTTGGGCAAAGCGCCGCAGCAGATGCGCCACGCGCTCAATGCCTATGCCCATGACCTTGGGCTCGCCTTCCAGATTGCCGACGATCTGTTGGACGTTGAAGGCTCCAGCGCCGAAACCGGTAAGGATACGGGCAAGGACGCGGGCGCGAATAAGGCGACTTTCGTCTCCATCCTCGGGGTCGAGCGGGCGCGGGCGCAGGCGATTCTTCTGGCGGAACAAGCCTGTGCCCATCTCGATCCCTTTGGGGATACGGCGGAGCGCTTGCGCGAAGTCGCCCGCTTCGTCGTCGACCGTCGCGCCTAATGCTTTCTCTCCGCAAATGCGTCGTCGCGGGGGTGCCCCCGCTCGGGATTTGCCTTAGCTCTCTGCCGGACTGATTTAGATGCTCAATACCCCTCTGCTCGATCAACTGATGCTCCCCGACGGCCTGCACGCCCTCGATGCCGAGGCGTTGCGCGCGGTTTCGGCGGAAGTTCGGGCCGAGATGATCGATGCGGTCAGCCGCACCGGCGGGCATTTGGGGGCAGGGCTCGGTGTCGTCGAACTGACGGTTGCCCTCCATGCCGTATTCAAAACGCCCCATGATCGGCTGATCTGGGACGTGGGCCATCAAGCCTATCCCCATAAGATCCTGACCGGACGGCGCGACCGTATCCGCACGTTGCGCCAGGGCGGCGGCTTGTCGGGCTTCACCCGGCGGACGGAAAGCGACTTCGATCCGTTCGGCGCGGCCCATAGCTCCACCTCGATTTCGGCGGGGCTCGGCATGGCGGTGGCGCGCGACCTGAAGGGTGAGGCGCGCAACATCATTGCAGTGATCGGCGACGGCGCGATGAGCGCGGGCATGGCCTATGAGGCGATGAATAACGCAGGGGCGATGCGCTCCCGCCTCGTTGTTATCCTCAATGATAATGATATGTCGATCTCGCGGCCGGTGGGCGCGATGAGCGCCTATCTCTCCAAGCTGATTTCCTCCAAATCCTACCGCTCGTTGCGCCATCTCGCCAAAGACGTGGCGCAAGCGCTTGGGCCGAAGGTGACGCGCGCGGCGCGCAAGGCGGAAGAATATGCGCGCGGCATGGTGTCGGGCGGCACGCTTTTCGAAGAATTGGGCTTCTATTACATCGGCCCGATCGACGGCCATAACCTCGATCATCTGCTGCCCGTGCTGCGCAATGTGCGCGATATGCCGGATGACGGCCCGGTGTTGATCCATGTGGTGACGCAAAAGGGCCGGGGCTACAAGCCCGCCGAAGAGGCCGCCGATAAATACCACGGGGTGAGCAAGTTCGACGTGCTGACCGGCACGCAAGCCAAACCCGCCAGCAATGTGCCGACCTATACCGAGGTTTTCGCGCGCGGCTTGATTGCCGAAGCCCAGGCCGATAGTCGCATCGTCGCGATTACGGCGGCGATGCCCTCCGGTACAGGCCTATCCGGCTTCGGCAAACTCTTTCCAACGCGCACCTTCGACGTGGGGATTGCCGAACAGCACGCCGTGACCTTTGCGGCGGGGCTCGCCTGCGAGGGGCTAAAGCCCTTCTGCGCGATTTACTCCACGTTTCTTCAGCGCGCTTACGATCAAATCGTTCACGATGTGGCAATTCAGAATCTGCCGGTGCGCTTTGCTATCGACCGCGCCGGGCTGGTCGGGGCCGATGGGGCGACCCACGCCGGGAGCTTCGATACCGCCTTCCTGGGCGCGGTGCCGAATATGGTGCTGATGGCGGCGGCCGACGAAGTGGAACTCATGCATATGGTGGCGACCGCCGCCGCCTATGACGCAGGCCCCATCGCCTTCCGCTACCCGCGCGGCGAGGGGGTGGGGCTCGATTTACCGGAACGCGGCAGCCTTCTGCCGATTGGCAAAGGCCGGATTTTAAAGGAAGGCGGACGGGCGGCCATTCTCTCCTACGGCACGCGCCTTGCCGAAGTGCTGGCCGCCGCCGATCTACTGGCCCAGCGCGGCTTACCGGTAACGGTGGCCGACGCCCGTTTCGCCAAACCGCTCGATACCGATCTTGTGGACCGGCTGGCTGCTGACCATGAGGTTTTGTTGACGGTCGAAGAAGGGTCGGTCGGCGGCTTCAGCAGCCTCGTGTTGCACCATCTCGCGCTCAGTGGGCGTTTGGATCGCGGCCTGAAGGTACGCCCGCTGGTGCTGCCGGATGTGTTCATCGATCACGATAGCCCGGCGAAACAGTATGAGGAGGCGGGTCTCTCCGCCCGTCAGATTGCCGCGACGGTGGAACAGGCGCTTGGCCTGACGGACGCGGCAGCGCTGCGGGCT
>NZ_JBILQX010000188.1:0-6854 GCF_044372965.1 Elstera sp.
GCGGATGCTGCGTTCGACGGCGTTGCTGTCGATCCCGACGCGGCCATCGGTTAGAAAGCGGCCAAGGCCGTCGCGGTATTTAGCGATATAGGCCAGCGCCTCCCCAAGGGGTGCTTTTGCCGAAGCGCGGGGGCGATGGTGCTGCAGCCACGCGTCGAGGCGGGCGAGGATCGGTGTTGCGCGCTCCTGCCGGGCTGCCAGCCGGGCAGCGGGTTCACTCCCGCGGATATCGGCTTCGATGGCATAAAGGGCGCGAATGAGGGCCAGGCCTTCCTCGGCAATCGGCGCGGGGCCGGTACGGGTGATCTCGATCAGCTTGCGGCGCGCATGGGCCCAGCAATAGGCCAACTGGATGCTGGGGCCCGTGCGGTCGGGCGCGATCAGGCGGTTATATCCGGCATAGCCGTCGACCTGCAGAGTACCGCCAAAATCGTGCAGGATGCAGTCGGCATGGTGGCCGCCCCGTCCCGGAGCATAGGTGAAGGCGACACCCGGCGGCTCCGTGCCGCCCCAGGCGCGGTCATCGCGGGCCAGCGCCCAGAAGTATCCCGTTTTGGTTTTCCGGGTTCCTGGATCGAGAACCGGCGCGCGGGTCTCGTCCATGAACAGTTTGGTGGAACGCTTCAGAGTGACCAGCAGGGCCGCATGGAGAGGGCGGAGTTCAAAGGCCGCCCGGCCCACCCAATCGGCCAAGGTCGAGCGGTCGAGATCGATCCCCTGGCGGCTGTAAATCTGGGCCTGCCGATAGAGCGGAAGATGGTCGGCATATTTGCTGACCAGCACTTGCGCCACCAGCGCTTCGGTCGGAATGCCGCCGGGGATCAGCCGCGCTGGGGCAGGCGCCTGGGTGATACCGTCGGTGCAGGCGCGGCAGGCGTATTTGGGGCGGCGGGTCACGCGGACGCGAAGCTGTGCCGGGACGATATCGAGACGTTCCGAGACGTCTTCCCCGATGCAATGAAGGCCGCCGCCACAGGCGCAGACCAAGCTTGCGGGCTCGAGAACCTCCTCAAGGCGCGGCAGGTGCTTCGGCAATGATCCGCGATTGGCGGCCCGCGCTTTAACGGGGCGTTTGGCCGCCCGATCCTCAGCATCCTCTTCGGCGTGAAGTGTGGCGATGCCGCTTTCGATATCCTCTAGCGCCAGGTCGAACTGGTCTGGGTCCAGCCGTTCGGACTTCCGCCCGAAGAGCGCCTGTTTGAAGGCGGCAACCAAGGCTTCAAGACGCAAGTTCCGGGCTTCGACGGCAAGAATCCGCGCCTTCAAGGCATCGATATCATCGGGCAGATCGGCAGCGGTTATCATAGGAAAATAATAGCAAAAACAGCCGATTAGCTCATCTTAAATCTTGTTTGAAGCCCTCAGAAAATCACGTAATCGCCTGCGGGGGACGCACGCTCACCGCACGGACTTTCTGCCAGTCGAGCCCCGCAAATAGGGCCTCGAACTGGGCCGGGTTCAGTGCCAGGGTACCGCTGTGCAGCTTGGGCAAAACGAAGCGCTGTGCCTCCAAGCGCTTATAGGTGAGCACCAAACCACTGCCGTCCCAATAGAGCAGCTTCAACCGGTCAGCGCGGCGGGATCGGAATATGAAGACTGTCCCGGTATAGGGATCGCGCTGAAGTTCGCTCTTTACCAGCGCCGTCAGCCCATCCAGCCCTTTCCGAAAATCAACCGGCTTCGCCGCGATCAAAATCCGCACCCGGTTCGACGGGAAGATCATGCACGCCGCCTTAGGGCCGCGACCAGCGCGGCAACCCGTTCCACGGATGCCGTGCTCTCAACCCGAACCGTGACGTCGCCAACCACAATCTCAATCGATGCACCGCTTGCAGGGGGTTCCGGCGCATCCGGCGGCGGGGTCATCACCACCGGTACAAAAGCAGCCCCGCTTAAATCCGGCACCGCCAGCAAACCCCGCCGCGCCCGAGCCCGCCATTCCGAAATATGGTTCGGCTTCAGCCCATACCGCGCCGCCACCTCCCGAACCAAAACCCCCGGAACCAGCGTCTCTGCAACAATCCGACCCTTCACCTCATCCGGCCAGCGCCGATGACCCGACCCACGTCTTAAAACCTCCCCCTGCAAAACTGACTCAGTTCGGACCTCCAAAGGGACTCCCATACCAACCTCCCATCAAACTCAGAGGCAGCGTCCCTCGCATGAAACGAGAAAGCGGGATAGGTGGGGACAGGACAGCGCTTACAATGATTTCTCGCTTTATGATCAGATACTGGACACGCTGTGTCTGGTTGGCGCAGTGCCGGAGGGGTAAGGATGGCGCAACGGTCTAGTTTAGCCCGAAACTTATTTCGCCCTGGCGCGTGGGTCAGTTGCTCAAGGTCTGCCCGCGCTCGAAATGACCAAAGCCGTCTGAACTGAAGGCGCTATTCCGTCATGATCTCCCCGCCGACCGTGCGCGCGACATCAAAGAGCAAATGCTGGCGGCGGGTTTGCCAGTTTGATGCGCGGCCCATCCGTCTCACGGATACTGGGCCAGCCCAGATGATTGCGGGTCCGTCTCATATAATCTGGGCTGAGTCGCAGATAATATGGGCCGGAGAGCGCTTACAGTGTCACACAATTTGGGCCAAAAACGGCCATGAAATCGGGCCGAAGGCCGGATGATTGGGGGCCGCTACACTTACGAGCAAATCATGCGAATTGCAGCGCTTCAGCGCGGCAGAATCATTTGCTTGCAATGATTTCAAAGTTGCTCGCAGGGACCGCCGGTAAGCGCCGACTGTCTGAAAGCACGCTTCACCGCCAGTGCCCGGTCGCTGCCGCCCGGATCGCGTCTTCGACGAAATTCATGGGGTGAAGATGCTCTAACATCGTGCGCGCGACGGCACCGGGCCGCGCCCTGCCCCGCGACTCCTCCGACCTATGCCGACCTCTATGCTCCAAATCAGCGGCAGGAAAATCTTCAACTGATGCCTCGACGACGATCGTGATGATCGCGTCGGCCTGCGGCGACGGCAGCGCTGAGCGATGCGTGCGAACTGGCGGGGGTTAGACGAACGGCCGCCGTTTCGAATCAGCGTCCATCGTCCTGAAGCGACCCGTTACAAACGGCTCAGGCGTTTCTCATCGTCGATCAGGGTTAATCGTGCTGTTTCACTAGCGTGCCAAACCCACAGCACCAGATTGAGATCATCCAACGTCGTGCCGGGCGCAAAACTCCGGACCATCATTCCGTTCCAGCCGCTCGCCTTCAGCCTTCGGGCAAAGCTCTGAGTTGGAGCCTCGCCTTGTGCCTTCATCGCATCTCGCCATCCGGTATCTGCAAGGGCGGTCGGGCTCATGCCTTCAGCGTGCAGCGCCGCCTCGTCCCGGCAATCAAACACATGATCAATATCGGCATCATAGGAAACCAGCGTTGTTGGCTGAAGGCTCCCTGCCTGGTTGGCCTCTCGGATGGCCGTCATGATGGATATAGACAAATAAAGGGCGGCCATTCCCTTGGCATTAAACCGCCCGCCGTACAGTTCTGCGCCTCGCCCAGAGAGCGGGTCTCGCGCGTAGATCGGGTTCACCGCCCGAAACAAAGGTCCTTGATATTTCACGACGCGAGGCTCTAAGCGTGGACGCCAGCGTCAACCGCATCAATGTAACTGAGCACCTCGCCAGCACGCCCCTCCCGAACCAGTTGCATCGCTGTTTGCCCCGAGAAACCCGACAGAGGTTCGGAGCGAAACCAAGCGTAGGCGATAAGGGGCGATCCAAAGCGCGGCTCGACCTTGTTAATAATCTCGACAATTTCTCGCAACCGGCGCTGGGTTTTATCGGACGCGACACGGTCTTTCCGCTGCACCGCATCCCTGCCGAGGCCAGCCGTCTGAGCAACCTCCTCACGGGTCGTCCGGAGGACCATCGCGATCCGCCCCGGAGCGAACAGTCCATTCTCAGCGTACTGCGCGAGCGTCATGATGCCTGACCTTCAAAAGCCACTAAGACTGACGAAATATAGCGTCACTCTGCGTGTTGATCAATTCATTCCGGCGCGACTCAGGCAGACCCTTATCAACCAGGGATGTGACGAGGGATTTGAGTGTATTGGGGTTGGCGTCGGCCTCCCCCTATGGACTGTGGTGGTTGGTTTCAAGGGTGGTGCGGGGGGCAGGGACAAGAGTGAAACCCAAGGCCCGAATGACCCGAAAGATCGCGGCAAAGCTCGGTCGCTTCCCGCGTTTGCCATCGAGAATTTTATAGAGTGCGGATCGATTCAGCCCTGCCTTTGCGGCGGTGTTGGTCATGCCCTGTACATCGGCAATAAGACGCAATGCGTCCAAGATAAAAAAACCATCCCCGTCGTCCTGCTCGATGGCAGCTTGTAAATAAAGTTGACAATACTCCGGTGTGGAAAGCTCGGCGCGCACGTCAAAGGCCGTCAAGCCTAGAGACTTCTCCAATGGTGTTACGTCAATCATCGCCCTGCCTCCAACTGTGTTTTAAGGGTCTGCCATTGGTGTTTCGCTGTTTTAGCGTTCCGGTTGACTAGCCTGATTGCCCCAGTCAGCAGGCCGCAACACTTCCGCAGTATCACGCAACAGAGAGGCGATAGCAGGGACCTGAGGGAACCCGCATTTCTGGGGCCCGCCCCCGACAGGTTCCACGTCGCCAAAACGACCAAGTTCGACCTAGTGCATTTGAGCGATTAGGACGTTCAGCGCCTCCTCGTCCTGCCGAGCGCCAAACCAACCTCTAAAATCTCTCGGCTGAATTACCTGACACCTGGGCCGATTGTTGCCGATTGGCGACAACTGGGCAAGGTTTTGGCATTTGGTTTTTTCATCTGCCCGGCTCTGGGGACGGACGGCTCGGTCAGCCCGAAGCTATGTTTTGGCCGGATCGAATAATTTTGTAGGAATATCACGTGTGGGATTGACTAGGCTTACGCTGGGTCCTGACATTGCGCTCTAAATTGAGGCGCGTTGCAGTGAGTACCGGTATTCAGAGTTCGGATTTCACCGCATGAATTGGGGCGGACGGCCACGTCCATCAAGCTGGTGCAATTTTCCGGATGGACTGAGGTGATGATCACGCGGCTTTTTTGTCATGCGGGGAACTGGGTCGATCTTTTCCTTGCCGATCTGGGCGAAGGCTTTGGCCATGATTGAGGGGTTGGATTGTGCTCGAAGCGCAGCACCTCCCCTCTCGTTGTGGCCAAGATCGTCACAGGGGTTAGTCGATCTTGGAAGCGGGTCATGACCAGCTCGCGCCGTTTGGCAGATATCTTCCCCCTCACGTCCATCGCGATGCTTCGGCATAGCGATGGAGCGGTCATAGCCGGTCATTTCGATGACGATCTGCGCGACCGAGCCGAACCATTGACCCTCTCGGCCGATGATCAGCGCGACCTACGCCGGATCGCTCATATCGTGATTGCCGTCACCGTCGACCGGCGCGACGCAAGTAACGCTGCTGCCTTCGAGCAGTTGGCCCTGCATCTCGAGGCCGAGCGTTGGACGAATTACCTTCAGCTTATCCTCATGGAGGCTCAGGCAGGCCTCTCCAGACCGCTTCAGCTCGTGGTGTGTCAGCTGCTGGACCAATGGGCCTTCGATGAGGCGCGGCTGCTTGGGCTGCTTCTGAAGGTGAGCTTTTGTCCCTGGCTGGCAGCAGCGCTCGCCGATGGACCGCCCGAAGGCAACGGCCTTTCTCATGCGTCACATTAAGAGCATGAGAATATTTCAACAATCCCAGAAGGTTAGGCCCAATAGCTTATAGCTCGATGCATGTTGACGCGCTTCGGCCGACCACGAGGAATCAAGAGCTTCGCCCCTCCCCCTTCGCGGTTCAGATTAGCGGCATCCCTACATATTGTGGGTGCGAGTCGAGTCTGAGCATAGGCGCGTTCACCCTTGATTCGCTTATGTGAATCGTGTTTCACGGCATATCGTGCCTAAGTCACTGATATTGCTGCGCTTTTCTCTTGCGGCGCCGTGTGACATCGGGCAATGTATGACCGTCGCAGAGTATGTTCGAAAAGGAGCCGTATGACGTCCGTGTAAACGCCTGGGGATGACGGACCCCCAAAATGCAATCGGCGCCCCGAAGGACGCCGACAGCGGTAGTAAAAAAGTATTTGAAGCCCCTTTTTTATGCCTCTGTCGTCGATGTTTGTAAAGCAGAATTTTCTGCTAACGCTCTCATTTTGCCGAAATTCGGGATCGCCGGTCAGTGCCCATTCTGATCGGAGGAAATCCGCATGTTTATCGCAAAGCAGGCTGTTTTGCGGACGGGGTTTTTTGTGCCCGTCGATAGCAGCCGACCGGCGGCGAAAGGCCGTCCCTATGTCTAGCGCGACCTGGCTGAAGGAGCTTGATGGGCTCCTCGATCGCTCGGGTTATCAGGCCGATCTTGAGGCCCGAACCGAAGACGCAAAGGCGCAGCTGGACTTAGGGTCTGGCGACGGCTGGGAGGCGGGTCACGACCGTACCAGTCTTCAGGACCAGGTTGTTGCGCTGGTCCTGCGGCTTGGCGCGCGCTCGCCTGTGCGTGCACCGAGTATGAATACGCGCATTCTTGCCGAAGCCCTGCCCGCCCCGCTTAAAACTCGGTTGGACTTCAAACCCGCGCCTTGCGCGGTTGCTGTCGTTCTGGCGCGCATGGCCTATCCGGCTCGGTTTGCGAAGGTGACGGTGGCAGCCATTGTAGAAGCCAGCCATTTAACGCGGCGGAGCGTGCAACGCGCGCTGCGTGCTCTAGAACTGGCCGGTCTCATCAGCTCGCTCGCAACCAAGGTGCGCCGGGACTTCAATGAGCCCAATATGTATTATCTTGGGGATGCCTTCGAGGAATGGTTCCAGCGCCCGGCGGCGGCCAAGGTCTCCGCGCGCCAGGGGGGCGAC
>NZ_JBILQX010000029.1:0-28588 GCF_044372965.1 Elstera sp.
CGCGGCCCGCCTAGAGGTGCCCGAGGCGGGTGAAGCGATGATCGCGCGCCTCGGGGCCGACCTTGCGCGCGCAAAGGCGACTGCGCCCACTACCCCGCAGACCGCGCTGATCTGGCGGCCCAACGGCTATACCTCCGGCGCAAAATCGGTCAGCGGTGAGATTTTGGAGGCCGTCGGCTACCGGAATTTGGCGGCAAGCCTGGGCGTTACGCGCGGCGGTGCCGTTTCGGTCGAAGCCGTATTAGCGGCCAAGCCCGAAGTGCTGGTGATCGACGATCACATGAATACCGCCACCTCGCGCGCGCAGGCCATCGTCACCCATCCGGCCCTTGCCGCCCTTCCGGCACAGCGCGTGCGGGTGCCGACCGCCGCCTGGATTTGCGCCGGGCCGAGCCTTGCGGCGGCGGCCCAAGCGCTGGTTCAGCATCGGCCCTAATGCTGCCCCCGGCGCTTTTGCATCACGGGGGCGATGTCGCCGCCGCCCGTACCCATTGGCCCCACTGGCGCGGGCCGTGGCTCGATCTTTCGACCGGCATCACCCCCTGGCCCTGGTCGCCGCCGCCCTTGCCGAAGACGGCGCTGACCCGGCTGCCAACGCCCGCCGACCGCGCGGCGCTTTTGGACGCAGCCCGCGCCGCCTATCGCCTGCCGCCCGAAGCCGGGCTTGCCGCCGTGCCGGGAACCGAAGCCGCCATTCATCTGCTGCCCCGCCTGCTCCCGCCGGGCCGCGTCTGCCTGCTCGGGCCAACCTACGGCGGCCATCGCGCCGGATGGGAAGCGGCGGGGCATCGGGTTTTTGAATCGGAAACGCCCGAAGAGGCGGACGTGCTGATTTTCTGCCGTCCGAATAATCCCACAGGCGATCTTTATTCCGAACTAAACGAAGCCGCGCTTGCCCGGCGCTATCGCCTCATCGTGATCGACGAAGCCTATGCCGATAGCGCCGATCCTGCCCCGCAAGGGATGCTCTCTGGCGTTATCCGGCTGCGGTCCTTCGGAAAATTCTTCGGGCTTGCGGGGGTGCGACTCGGGTTCGTTGCGGGCGATCCCCAGATCACGGCCCCGCTCGAAAACCTGCTCGGCGCGTGGAGCCTCGGCGGCCCGGCCCTTACATGGGGCCGGCTGGCGCTGGAGGATGACGCTTGGCAGCAGCAGACCCGGCTGCGCTTACGGCGGGAGAGCGCGTTGCTGGCTGAAAGCCTGACGGCGGCAGGGCTGACGATGATCGGCCGAACTGATTTTTTCTGCCTCGCCGAAACGCCCGACGACGCTCACGCCGTTGCGGCCCATCTGGGGACGCGGGGGATTCTCCTGCGCGCCTTCGCCCATCGCCCGCAGTGGCTGCGCATCGGTTTGCCACCCTCGGCGGCGGCGCGGTTGCGGCTGGTGAAAGCGCTCAAGGAAGCGTTGCCGTTCCGATAACCGCGAGAGCGACCGCCAGCGCCGCCGCCGCCCGCATTACCCGCACCGCGCGGCGAATATTCGCCGCCGTCGCCTCGCGCCGCCCTAACGTATTCATCCAAGCATCGTCCACAATCTCCGCCCCGTAGCGGCGCGGCCCGGCGAGCGCGAGGCCCAGGGCTCCCGCCATCGCGGCTTCGGGCCATCCTGCATTGGGGGAGCGGTGACGGCGGGCGTCCGTTCGCATCGCGCGCACCGCCTGTCGCCCGTCCAGATCGGGGGAAAGCGCGGCGACCAATACGATCAGCGCACCGCTGAGCCGTGCCGGAATGAGATTGACGAGATCATCAAGCCGCGCCGAGGCCCAACCGAAGGCGGCATAGCGCGGGCTAAGGTGCCCAACCATGCTATCGGCGGTATTAATGATCTTATAGCCGACGATCCCCGGCAGCCCGAACAGGGCGAACCAGAACAGGGGCGCGGTGAAGCCGTCCGAAAAATTCTCCGCCACCGATTCCACCGCCGCGCGCGCTACCCCCGCTTCGTCGAGGGACTCAGGGTCACGCCCAACGATGCGCGACACCGCCGCCCGCCCTGCATCCAAAGAAAGATCCAGCCCCTCGGCCACCGCCCGCGCATGATCGGCTAATGATCGTTGCGCCAACAGAATCGCGCCGCCCAGCAGGGTTAGCCCCGCGCCCGCCCAGGGAGGCACGAGCGCCAGCACCAATAGCGTTCCGCCGATTCCAATCGCCAGCCACAGCGCCAGCGCAATCACGCCCGCCCCGCGCCGCCTTAAAGGTCCGCCCCGATTGAGAGTGCGTTCCGTGGCGGCAATCAGCGCGCCGATCCAAACAACCGGATGGGGCACCCGCCGCCAGAGCGAGGGCGGATCGCCTACAACTGCATCCAGAATCGCGGCCAAGAGTAGTAAGAGCGGGAAGTAAGCGTGCGGCATCGCGGAAATGTAACGCGCCAAACGTCGGCCCGCACTGTCCTTTTGGCCTCACCCGCATTAGGTTTATACCGATGGATAGCCTCGCCGCCGCCGATGAGACCGAGTTTCCGCTAGCGCGCTGGGCAGCGCTGCTGGAACGGCACCGGCTTTGTGCGCCGCGCGGCTTCGATCCCGCCTGCACCCTGTCGCAGATTTTCGAGCCGTTGCTGGGAACCGCGCCGTTGGTGATCGGTCAGTTGGGCCAGTCGCTCGACGGGCGCATCGCTACCCGCACGGGCCATTCCCATTATATCAACGGGGCGGCGGCCTTAACGCATCTGCATTGCCTGCGCGCGCTGGTCGATGGGGTTTTGGTCGGCGCGGGTACCGTGATCGCCGATGATCCCCTTCTCACCGTCCGCCACGTCCCCGGCGGGCAACCGGCGCGGATCGTGCTCGATCCCAATGGCCGCGTACCGAATAGCGCCCGGCTCTGGCACACACCGGGCCGACGCATCGCGCTTCAACGCGGTTCGATCCCTCGGCCTGAGGGGGTCGAGAGTCTGGCGCTGCCGGGTGCTCCGGGCGAACCGATTGCGCCCGGTGATATTCTCGCGTTATTGCGCAAAGCAGGCATTACCCGCGTGCTGGTGGAAGGGGGAGCGACCACGCTGTCGCATTTCCTCGCGGCGGGCGTGCTGGACCGGCTGCATCTGCTGATTGGCCCGCTTATCATAGGCTCGGGCTTGACCGGCCTGACGCTGCCGCCCATCGATCATCTAGACGGGGCCATCCGGCCTGTGACCCGTTCCTATCCGCTGTGCGGCGGCGATATTGTCATCGACTGTGCTTTTTCAGGGAGAGATGAATGACCGTGCGCTATCCCAGCCTAATGCGGTGGATGCATTGGACGATGGGGCTTCTGATCGTCATCGTTCTTGCTCTCGGCCTGCTGATGGGCCGCGTCGAGCCCGGACCGGTAATGAATACGCTGTTCGATCTGCACAGGTCTTTCGGCCTTATCGCCTTGGGGATGATTATTGTGCGCGCCTGGCTCCGCTGGCGCGGCCCACTTCCGCCCGACGTGCCAGGGATGCCGCCGCTGCAAACCCTGGTCGTGAAAATCGTTCACTTAGGCTTTTATGGGATTCTCCTTGCCCTGCCCGTGCTGGGTTGGCTTGGCAGTTCGGCTTATGGCGCGCCGGTGATTTTCTTTGGTCAGTTTACCCTGCCCGCTCTTATCGGCCCCGATAAGGTGCTCGCGTCGCAATTGTTTTTCCTGCACGAAGTGGGCGCTTTCACGCTGATCGGCCTGATCATTCTCCACGTCGTCGGCGTGCTCTATCACCAGCTCGTGCTGCGCGACGGGTTGTTGCACCGCATGGGGCCGTTTTAAGCCGGAAATGCCAGAAGATCGCTATGGCCGACATAGCCGGCGCGGGTTTCCTGCTGCCGCGAGGCGCGCCAAATGGTGCCCTCCGGCACCGCGCCCGCAATCCCATCGATCAAAGCCGACAGGAGAGCCGCCTGATCGGCATCAATCCGCCAGGGCG
Organism: Elstera sp.; assembly: GCF_044372965.1. Taxonomy (NCBI): domain Bacteria; kingdom Pseudomonadati; phylum Pseudomonadota; class Alphaproteobacteria; order Rhodospirillales; family Rhodospirillaceae; genus Elstera; species Elstera sp. Next base: position 3,892 of record NZ_JBILQX010000029.1, read on the forward strand.
TTGAGGCCGCGAGCACCTTATAACCGCGCGCCTCAAGCCCCGCCCGCATCACCTGCGGCGCGTCCGGACCGAGGGCAGGGCCGCCGAAGCCTTTTTCGGTGCGCTGGTGCCGATTGAAGGCCCCCGTGACCGCCCCATCGAGCGGATGCGCGGGCTCCCAGCGCATTTCCCCATCGTAGGATAGGGCGGCATAGAGCGGCAGGCGCTGCGCCGCGAGCGCATCAAGAAACCGCTCGAGCCACGCCGCCGACACGAGATCGAACAGAGCCGTCGCCGTCACCAAATCGGGCGGCACCCCATCCTGGGGCAAGGGATCGTCGACCAGATTGCGGTGCAGGCAGGTGACGGCAAGACCGGGGTCTTCCCGCCGCAGGGCGTTGGCGCGGCTTTCGGCTTCTTGCAGCAGCCCCGCATCGCCATCGACCAAAATCCACGACGTGCCGGACGCGAGGTAAGGCCGCAACGTCAGCAGCATGGCCCCCGTCCCGCAACCGAGATCCAGAATCCGGCGCGGGGCCAATGCGGCGACCTGTTGAAGCAGGTCTTTATCCCGCGCCGCCGCATCGGCAGGGGCACGGAGATCGAGCCAATCGGCAGAAAAACCGCTCATGCCCAGCGCGCCGCAATCGCAGCGGCGCTCCCCGCCCAGGTGGGGAAATCAATCGCGCGTCCGGCGGCGGCAAGACGCTCGGCTAAATCGGAATCGGTCAGCAGCGTGCGCAGGTTTTCGGCAAGCGTAGCGGCGTCCGGCGTCGCCCGCAAAGCCGCCCCTTCGGGCAACCAATCGCCAACCGCGCCACCAATCGAGGCGACCGTCGGCAGGCCCGAGGCGAGCGCGTCGGCCAAAGCCATGCCAAACCCCTCGTAATGGGCGGCATGAACGTAGAAGGAGGCATCGGCATAGGCCGCTTCCAGCGCGGGGCCGGTGAGCGCACCCACAAGATGGATTCGGTCGGTGAGCCCTAACGCCGCGACTTGCGCCCGCAACGCCGCGCCAGTTTCAGGCGAATGCGCGTCGGAGCCGACGATGGTAGCCTTCCACGGCAAATCGCGCACCGCCTCCAGCGCCGTTACCAGCCCATCGAAATTCTTGCGTGGGCTGATGGCCCCCACAGTAAGGATCATCGGTGGAGACTGCGGGGCCGAGCGCGGGTAGCGCACGATCCCCGGCGGCGCGAGCAGGATTTTTTCGGCGGGAACAGCGAACCGTTCGGTCAGCGTCACCCCCGTCGCCCGGCTCGTGACGGTGATTAACTCCGCCCGCGCGAGAGCCGCGCGCTCGCTGGCCTCAAGCTGGGCCGCAAGCGCCGGATCAAGCCCGGTTTCAAGGCAAAGCGGATGATGGACCAGCGCCTGCCAGCGTTTCCCGAGCCGGTCGAGCCAGGCCCCCGGCAGGACGGCGAAGGCTAAACCGTCGATTAAAATCGGCACATCGGCGGGAATTGGCGCAAGAAGGGCTTCGGCTGCGGTAAGATCGGCCTCGGTCGGCGCGGGGTAGGCCCCCGGCAGGCTAATGGCGGTGACGGCAATGCCCGCCGCCGCCCATTCGCGTAAGAGGGCCGCATCGTAACGATAGCCGCCCGTCGGTTGATCGAGATCGCCCGGATAAACGAAAACAGCCCTCACGCCAGCGCGCCTTCGTACCAAGCGCGGGCAATATGGGATTCTTCAAGGCTGACGCGGATTTTTTCGAGTCCGCCCGCGTGAGGGCCAAGGTCGCCCGCCAAAACCGCCGCGCGCATCTGGTCGAAAATATAGCGCGCCAGAAACTCGGTCGTGGTGATCTTGCCGATAAGCGCGGGCACCGTATCGAGGTTCTGATAGGTCAGCGGGCTCAGGATCTTCTTCAACGCGACCGAGGCAAGGCCAATATCGACCACAAGATTATCTTCGTCCAACTCCGGGCGGAAAAAGGCGACATCGACGATAAAGGTTGCGCCGTGCAGCCCTTGCGCCGGGCCGAAAACTGGGCGCGGCAGACTATGGGCAATCATCATATGGTCGCGGACTTCCAGCGCAAACATTCAGCTTTTTCCTTCCAACGGGTAGGCAATGAGGGGCATTAGGGCCGAGCCCCCCTCGTTTAACGCAGCAGGCAGCCGTTTGGATGCTTGCGCGAAGGCAATTGGTTCGGACAGCAGTGCATCGAAGCGCGCGTCGCCCAGCAGATCGAGTGCCGCCGCAAGCCGCCGCCCGTAGCTCCATCGCGCCCGTCGGCTGGGCGAGACCTGGCCAACCTGGGAGGAAATCAGACGCAGCCGCTGCGAATGAAACGCCCCGCCCAAGGCCACCGATACGGGCTTTGCGCCGTACCAGCTTAGCTCGACCACCGCCGCTTCCAGCCCGGCGAGGTCCAGCGCCGTTTGCAACCCGGCCGGAACGCCCGAGGCGTGAAAGACCACATCGGCCCCTTGCGCTTCTTCTGGGTTCGTACCGACGCCGAACGTCGCGGCCAGGGCTTGGCGCGCCGGGTCGGGGTCGATCAGCGTCACCTGCGCGCCCGGCAGTCCCGCCGCGAGCGCCGCAACCAGCAGCCCGACAGACCCGCCGCCGACCACGGCAATTCGGTCCGCCGGTCCTGCGCCGGAATCCCACAGCGCATTCAGCGCCGTTTCCATATTGGCGGCCAGCACCGCCCGCGCCGACGGCAATTCGGTTGGCAGGCGCGTCACCCGGTCCGCCTCGGCGCGAAAAAAGGTTTGATGCGGGTGCAAGGTGAACACGCGCTGGCCCAGCCAATCCTTAGGCCCGTCGATCACTTCGGCCACGCAGCAATAACCGTATTTCACCGGAAAGGGGAAATCGCCCTCCTGGGCTGGCACGCGCATGCGCTGGGTTTCGCTCGCCGGAACCTGCCCGGTCAGCACCAGCCGTTCCGTTCCCCGGCTCACCCCGGAAAAAACTGTTCGCAGCCACAGATTTCCGACCCCGAGCGCCGCCGGGCGTGCATCCATTGCCCCCGGAGCGACGTACCAAAGGGCAAGGGCGGTTTCGGTCACGCGCGGTTACTCCTTACTTTCGGCCATATGCCGGAAAAGACTATAGAAACCCCGTCCGCAATTGCCAGCCCCCCCACAACGCTTTCCTGCCGTCCGAGAGAGAGAATGACCGACCTAACCGCCCCGCCCGAGACGGAAACCAATGCCGACGCCACCCCGTCGCTGGCCTTACGACGCGGGTTGATGCTCGTCCTCTGCTTAGGCCTTGGCCTGGCCGTAACGGCGACGATGGTCAGCATCCTCAGCGTGAACGGTTGGAGTTGGGCGGAAATCGGCGCGCTGGTGTGCTTCGTTCTCAGCCTGCCCTGGACGGTCTTAGGGTTTTGGAACGCGCTGATTGGCTTCGGCTTGGTTCACGTGACCGGGCGGTTAGGGATCGATCCCGTCGAAGCGGTAAACCCGCGCCTGGTGCCGATGAGTGATAACAGCCCGATCACGACGCGCACCGCCATCACCATGACCATTCGCCACGAAGACCCCGCCGCCGTTATCGCCCGGTTGCGCCTGATGCGCGCCGATTTGGCTGCGAGCGGCTGGGGCCGTCAGTTCCATTTCTATCTTCTGTCCGACTCGGCCCGCCCCGAGGCCGCCGCTGCCGAAGAAGCGGCTTTTGCCGCCTGGAAGGCCGAGGATTCGCACCCCGACGAACTCATCTACCGGCGGCGCACGGAAAACACCGGCTTCAAAGCGGGCAACGTTCGCGATTTCCTGAACCGCTACGGCGACGGCTATGATTTCTTCCTGCCGCTCGATGCCGATAGCCTGATGGGGGCCGCCCCCATTTTGCGCCTCGTGCGCAGCCTACAAACTTTCCCCCAGGTTGGACTGTTGCAAACCTTGGTCGTCGGCATGCCGTCGGGTAGCTTCTTTGCCCGCGCCTTTCAGTTCGGCATGCGCCAGGGGATGCGCACCTACACGATGGGAAGTGCCTGGTGGCAGGGCGACTGTGGGCCGTTCTGGGGGCATAATGCTCTGATCCGCCTCGCCCCGTTCCGCGACGACTGCGAACTTCCGGTCCTTCCTGGAAAGCCGCCGTTGGGCGGGCTGATCCTCTCGCACGATCAGGTGGAAGCCGCCCTGCTGCGCCGCGCGGGCTACGAGGTGCGCGTGGTGCCCGAAGAAGGGGCAAGCTGGGAAGAAAACCCACCCGCCTTGCCGGATTTCGTCAAGCGCGACCTGCGCTGGTGCCAGGGCAATATGCAGTATTTCCAACTGCTGGGCCTGCCGGGCTTACGGCCCGCCTCGCGCATTCAAATTTTGCTGGCCATTCTGATGTATGTCGGCGCGCCCGCCTGGATGGCCTTTTTGCTCTTCGGTCTCGCGCAGGCCTATTTACCCGCCGGGCCCGCCCCCTACCCCGCCAGCATTGGCCTTACGCTGTTCGCCGTGATGATGAGCCTGAGCCTCGCGCCGAAAGTCCTCGGCGTGATCGATCTGCTGCTGCAACGGCGGGAGCGCCAGCGCTATGGCGACACGGTGCGACTGGTGAGCGGGGCTTTGATCGAAATCGTGCTAATGACGCTGTTCGCCCCCGTGATCAGCTTGATCGAGACCCGCTTTATGATCGGGTTGCTGTTCGGGAAGGCGGTCGGCTGGGACGCGCAGCAACGCCAGGGCTATCGGGTGAGTTGGCTGCAGGCCCTGCGCGGGCTGTGGTTCCCAACGCTGTTCGGAAGCCTCTTCGGCATCGGGCTGTGGATCGGCGCGCCGGGGGCCCTGCCCTGGGCCGCGCCGCTGCTGGCGGCCTATCTGCTCAGCATTCCGCTCTGCGTGCTCACCGCCTCGCCCCGCTTGGGCGCTCTGTGTCACCGCTGGGGGATTTTGGCGATACCGGAAGAAACTCTTACCGACGCGCCGGTTCACCGCCTGCCGGGGGCCATTGGCCCCCGTTAACCGCAGTTACATATCGATCGGCGGATGCTTTTTGATGGCGGTTTCCAGCATGTCGAAAAGCTCCGACGAGAGCGAGGTAAAGGCCAGTGCAAGCGTGCGGCGCACGGGATTGGCGCGCACGACTTTCGCGGTAAAAATACCGCTTTCCTGGGATTTTTCGGTCCGAATAATGCCGCGTAGCTGCATGTCCGGCTTCACATCGTCGGGCGGATCATATTCGCCCAAAAGCATTCCCGACAGCGACCAATTGATGGTTGGGTAGTTCATCGTCACCCGCATCGCATCGCCTTTATCGGGATTATCCTCGGGGCGCAGCGAGTGCATATATTCCATGAGGGCAAAACCCTCTTTGCTGATCCAGGTGAACTCCACCCCCAGCAGTTGCTTGCTCGTATCCGCACGCGCCACCTTGCCTTCGAAAAGCCCTACCGTGGTGCGGTTGGGGAAGGTGAAAGCGCCGTGGAAGGTAGCCCCCACTTCAAGCGGCCCCCGATACTCTTTGAGAATCATATGCGAGAAGGACCAACGCAACGTTTCAAAAACGGTTGCGAATAGATCCACCGAAAGCGTGGGGATGGTATAGCGTTTATCCCGGTGGGCGCCGCTGGCCTGGGGAGCATTCCCCCCTTTCGCCGCCATTCCTCGCATCATGGGTAAACCGCCCCCTGGAACCTATTGATCTCGATGGAGTGTTATCCATCTCCATGCGTAAAACGCGCCTCGACTGAATCACGAACGCAGGCCGGACGCCAGTAAAATTTAGCGGAAAACAGCCCCGACGCGCCATAAAAATAATCCCCCGCTGCCGTTTCGGCAGCGGGGGACTGTCAAATAGCCGTTAAGGATATTACGCGCTGTAATACATTTCGAATTCCACCGGGTGCGGGGTGGTTTCAAAGCGCATCACATCTTCCATTTTCAGCTCGATGTACGAGTCGATCTGATCGTCGGTGAAGACATCGCCGCGCTTGAGGAAGTCGCGGTCCTTATCGAGGTTTTCGAGAGCTTCGCGGAGCGAGCCGCAGACGGTCGGAACTTCTTTCAGTTCTTCCGGCGGCAGATCATAGAGGTTCTTATCCATGGCTTGGCCCGGATGGATCTTGTTGATGATCCCATCGATCCCGGCCATCAGCATGGCCGAGTATGCAAGGTAAGGGTTCGCCAGCGGATCGGGGAAGCGCACTTCGACGCGCTTGGCTTTCGGGCTGGACGAGAACGGAATACGGCACGACGCCGAGCGGTTGCGCGACGAATAGGCGAGCAACACCGGCGCTTCGTAACCCGGCACCAGACGCTTGTAGCTGTTGGTCGTCGGATTGGTGAAAGCGTTGATGGCTTTGGCGTGCTTAATGATGCCGCCGATGTAGAACAGCGCCATTTCCGACAGATCGGCATAAAGGTTGCCCGCAAACAACGGCTTGCCGTCTTTCCAGATCGACTGGTGAACATGCATACCCGAGCCATTGTCTTTGAAAATCGGCTTGGGCATGAAGGTCGCGGTCTTGCCATAGGCATGGGCGACGTTTTGCACGCAGTACTTATAAATCTGCATGCCATCGGCACACTTCAGCAGCGTGGAGAACTTAATCCCCAGTTCGTGCTGGGCCGGGGCGACTTCGTGATGGTGCTTTTCGACTTCAACGCCCATGCCAGCAATGGCATCGAGCATTTCGGCGCGCAGATCAGTGCCGCCATCGACCGGAGCGACGGGGAAATAGCCGCCCTTGGGGCCGGGGCGATAGCCCATATTGCCGTTTTCATAAACCTTACCGCTGTTTTGCGGCAGTTCTTCGCTATCGAGGTAATAGTAACCTTCGTGCTGGTCCTGCTTGAAGCGAACGTCGTCGAACACGAAAAACTCGGCTTCCGGCCCCATGAACACGGTATCGCCAATACCCGATGCAATAATGAACGCTTCGGCGCGCTTAGCAATCGAGCGCGGATCGCGGCTGTAAGCCTGGCCGGTCGACGGCTCAAGCACGTCGCAGAACAGGATAAGCTGCGGTTGGGCCGAGAACGGATCCATCACGGCGGTCGACAGGTCCGGCTTTAGCAGCATGTCCGATTCGTTGATGGCCTTCCAACCGCCGATCGACGAGCCGTCGAACATAATGCCTTCGTTCAACAGGTCTTCATCGACCGTAACGATATGCTGCGCCGTGTGGTGCCATTTGCCGCGCGGATCGGTAAAGCGGAAGTCGACGTACTTCACGCCGTGTTCCTGAATCAGCGACAGTACGGTTTTCGCGTCGGACATGTGTAATCTTCCCGTTTCGGATGGATGGCGAAGGTTAAGGATAGAGTTAGGGTTAGGCTAAGGCAGCCGCTAAATCGCGTCACCGCCTTTTTCGCCGGTTCGGATGCGGATCGCATCTTCGACCGGAATGACGAAGATTTTGCCGTCGCCAATGCGGCCAGTATGGGCGGCTTGCTGAATCGCTTCAACGGCGCGTTCGACCAGCGCATCGTCCATCACGATCTCGATTTTCACTTTCGGGAGAAAATCGACGACATATTCGGCACCCCGATAAAGCTCGGTATGGCCCTTCTGCCGCCCGAAACCTTTCGCTTCGGTAACAGTCAGCCCTTGAATCCCAATCTCATGGAGGGCTTCTTTGACCTCGTCGAGCTTGAACGGCTTAATGATCGCTTCGACTTTTTTCATTGGTTCTGCGCTTCTTCTCCGCCTGGCGACCCATTCGCCAGCTTGGCCCCCGCTAACAGGTTAGCACAAGGCATGCCAGCAAGGCATAGCCTGGAAAAGGGGCGCAGTGCACAGAATTCCGTCATCAGTTTGAAAAATTTTTGATCAAAACGCCTACATTTTGAGCAATTCGCAAAACTTTTATCAAGCCCTTGACAGGGGCGAACGGGTAGATTAGGGAAAGCGCCTCTCCTGACGGCGGGTGTAGTTCAGTTGGTTAGAGCGCCAGATTGTGATTCTGGATGTCGCCGGTTCAAGTCCGGTCACTCGCCCCAGGAGAGATTTTCAGTGAAACTTTATTCTATCCGCCAAAGGGTTCGGTCGTGAGCGCCGCTCCCCGCGTTGGCGTTCTTGCGCTTGTGCGCCAGGGCGCGCGCATGCTGCTGGTCGAACGCGGCAAACCGCCCAATTGCGGCCTATGGGGCTTTCCCGGCGGCAAGCTTGAAACCGGCGAGCGCCTAACCCTGGCCGCCGCCCGCGAACTTAGGGAAGAAACGGGCATCGAGGCGGATTTCTTTGAGGTTCTGCCGCCGTTGGAAGCGATTTCAGAGGGGTTTCACTATGTTTTGGTGCCGGTGCTAGGCCTCAACCCGCGCGGCACTCTGAAGGCCGCCGATGACGCGGCAGACGCGCGCTGGTTAAGCCGCGCCGACTTAGCCGAGGTGCCCCATATTGCCGAAGTACCGCCGCTCTTCGATCTGGCCCTCGCCCGGCTCGCTACCCTATAACTTTCCCAAAGCTTCATATAACTCTTTCGCGAAACGCAATCTGCGCTACGCTGGGCTGTGAGTAAATGATCACAGGGGTCTGGGCGGAATGCGGCTACGCCACATTGAGGTTTTTCACGCCATCATCGTGACCGGCACGGTCAGCGGGGCCGCCCGTTTGCTCAACGTCTCCCAACCCGCCGTGACGAAAATCCTTCAGCATGCCGAAGATCAGATTGGCCTTACGCTGTTCCAACGCATTCGGGGCCGCCTCCACCCAACGCCCGAGGGGCTCGCCCTTTTCGCCGAGGTTCAGAAGATTTATTCGGGGCTGGAAAGCCTTAAAAAGCTGGCGCGAAACCTGAAGGACGGTAAATCGGGCCGCCTGCGGATCGCGGCCTCCCCCGCGCTCTGTATCGACCTCATGCCGCAGGCCATCAGCCGTTTCCGCAAGGAACATCCGGATGTCAGCTTCGAGGTTGAAACCCATCATTATAAGGATTTGGTCGACGCGCTGCTGATCCAGGATGTGGACTTGGGGTTTGCCTTCGACGCGACCCCTCATCCCGGCCTGAGCATGGAGGAAATCGCCAGTGGCGCGATGGTGGCGATTTTCCAAAAAGGCACCGCCGATCACCTGACCGGCCCCATTGATCTTACCGCAATGACCCGTTGGCCCTTCATCGGTCTGCGCGCGGGCGACCCGTTGGGCGCTTTGCTCCACAATGCTCTCACCATGGGCGATATCGCCTTGGTGCCGGAAATCGAAGTGAAGACCAACCGCATCGCTCTGTCGCTGGTCAGCCGAGGCGCGGGGGCGGCGATTGTCGACGCTTATACCGCCGCTTCCGATCAGGCTGAACTCGTGGACATCAAACCCCTGCGCGTGCCCCTGACCTACCGGGTGCAGGCGCTGTGGGCGCGGCATCGCCCGCAATCCTTGCTGGCCCGGCAGTTTATCCAAACCTTCATCGCCGTGGAGCGGGAAAGCATGGCATCCCTGAATACGCGCCTGGGATCGCCCCTGTCTGCGTAGCAGTCCGCTGGAAACCAGTGCCTAAAAAATAGCCGCGCCAATCGAGCGATTGGCGCGGCCTTTTGTTCAGTCGTTAGGCGTATTAAGCGCCGATAACGCCGCCATCCTTTTTGGTGATGACGATGGTAGCCGAGCGCGGACGCTTACCCGCGCCATAGCCCGCATTCGCCGGCCATTGGCTTTCGTACTTCGCCGGATCGTTCACATCGGCCGCCTTGGTGCTTTCGCCCGGATGCTGAATGTTCACGAACAAGGCTTTACCATCCGGCGTTTCGGTGATGCCGGTCAACTCGCAGCCCTTGGGGCCGACCAGGAAGCGCTTCAACTCGCCTTCGCTGGGGGCTTTGCCGACCGGCGTAGTGATGCTGACCTTCGCGCCATCGGCCTTCGTGTAGTTGAGGTTGACTTTCTGACCATCGCCGACTTTGCCCGGCAGGGCCGCCAGCATCATGCAGTTGGTCACATCGGTATAAGCGCCATCATCGGTCTGGATCCAGCAGATGCCAGTCGCCTGGCTGAAGGCGAGACCGTCCGGGCTGGAGAGATCCTGATTGGCGTTCAGCTTGGACAGGTTAACCGTCGCAGGATCGGCCGAAGCTTCCGCCCCGAACAGGTAGATATCCCACGAGAAAGCCTTCGCCCCGGCCCCGCCCGCTTCACGCAGGCGAATGATGTGACCATGGGAGTTACCGGTTTGCAGGCGCGAGGTGCCCTTCACATCGGTATAGGCGCGCGGGTTGGAGGCATCGGGCTCCAACTGCGGGGCATTCTTCGGCTCGATGGTGCGGTTCGCGTTGTTGGTGAGGGTGAAGTAGACTTCCCCATTGGCCGGGTTGACGGCGCACCATTCCGGACGATCCATCTTAGTCGCGCCGACGGCATCGCCCGCGATACGGGCGTTAACAACGACGTCAGCCAAATCGGCGAACGAATATTTGTCGTAATTCTTAACCGCCGGATTGTTCAGCGAGAGTTCGAGCCACTCGCCCGTACCATCGGCCGTGAATTTGGCGACATACAGCGTGCCTTTATCAAGGAACTTATCGCCAACGGCCAGACGATCCGGGTTGGTGGCATCGGCAGCCGACCAGATCGCATCGGTCACGAACTTGTAGATATATTCGTTACGCGCATCATCGCCCATATAGACGGCGAGCGGCTGGCCAACGGCGGGATTGCTGAAAGCGGCGCTTTCATGGGCATAACGGCCAAGCGCGGTGCGCTTTTTCGCCAGCTTCTTGCCATCATACGGGTCCATTTCGACCACATAGCCTTGGCCGTTCATTTCATTGCGATAATCGTCGCTGCCATCGGCGGAGGTGCCGGTCTTAGCATTGATCCAGCGGGCGTATTTATCCCCCGAACCGGCGCTTTCCCAACCATGACGCGACGCATCGCCTTCGCGGCGACCATAACGGTTAAGGGCCGTAACGGTCTTATCCTTACCGCGGGCTTCATCATCGCCCTTGGGACGGGCGAAGTAACCGTTGAAGTTTTCTTCCCCGGTCATATAGGTGCCCCAGGGGCTGCGACCGGCACCGCAGTTATTGAGCGTGCCGCGCGTTTTGGTGCCTTCGGGCGAATATTTGGTCTTCAGCAGGGCGTTGCCGCGCGCCGGACCGGCAATGTCGATTTCGGTCAGCGTGGTGAAGCGGCGGTTGAAGCCAGAATTCTTCACATATTCCCACTTACCCGAAGCGGCCTTGCGAACTTCGACCATCGAAACGCCATGGATCGCGAGTTCTTTATCCACTTCGGCGGCCGGGCGCGGCAGGCTGCGCGTACCGCCATCGGCATGGATGAAGTGCGACGACAGTTTTTCGTCGGTTGTGGCTTCGTGGTTGATGCCAAGCACGCCGCGCGTCCCCGACTTGGTCGAAGGCTTGCCGTCAGCGGATAGGCCGAAATATTCCATACCGTCGTGGTGATCGCCGGCGCGATTGTCGAAATCGCCATCGGTTCCGTCGTTCTTATAGTCCGGAGTATTGGCCGTCAGCGGATCGCCGAGCGCATAAATCACCTGAACATCATAGCCTTCGGGTACGATCACGGCGTCGGCGAGGCTTTTGGCGACCGGCTTAAAGCTCAGCAGCTTTTTGGGGGTAGTCGCGGCTTCTGCCTCACCGGAAATAGCGAGCGTAGACACACCGCCAAGCGAGGTGAACAGGGCCGTCGCCGCCGTGCCGAGCAGCACCGACCGGCGGCTCAGGCTGGCATCAACCACCGACGCGAAGGTCGGGTTATCGGACAGATTCGTAATCTCGCCGTGGGAATCGACGGATACGGCGGGCTGGGTGCTAGCGTCGGTCATGGTTCACTCGCTCGACAAAGTTAAAAAACATATTCTATGCACACTTCGCCCAAATTTCGGGCGCGTTTCATCGCATGCACCTTGCCGTGACTGCATGACCATTTTGTTACGATTCCCTGACAAGTTCCGGAAAAATCCTGTAAGGATCACCAGGGAAACGGAGGGCATCAGCGGCATTTAGCCTGCTACCTTCTCCAGTGATCGTATTTTTATTGAACCCTGCCTTAAATAGGGCTTCTGTCCGGCATAAGTTATAAGAGGCTGTGGTCGTCCGCAGCTTCCGAGGTGGCGTAAAAGGGGAACGACCGTGGCTGATTTTGATTTCGAGAAACGATCCCTGCTCACGCGCTTTTGGCCGAAACGGCTCACGATCAGCTTAGGGCTGGTCGGACGAATGCTCCTGGGGTTGGTTATTCTGGTGGGTCTTTATATTCCCGCCGGAATGCTCTGGGTTCATGTGATCGACGACGATACAACGCTCGTCCCGACCGACGTTCCAACCGGCAGCAGCCGCGCCGTTGCCATGGCGGCAACCCTTATCGAACGGGAAACCATCACACATCGCTGGGCGGCGAACGATCCGTTTTTCCTGCCCGGTTGGTGGCTCGATAATATGCCGGAATTTCAGGCGGGTATTGTTGAAGCGCTGGGCCGCTTTAGTACCGAAATGATGGACCAGATCGGCCGCAACCGGGGCTCCTCCCAAGCCGATCCTGATCTGTCGAAAGCCGTCGATTTGCTGAAATCCGCGCCGGATATTTGGTTGTTCGACTTTACCACCTCCTGGGCACCCACGACCTCGTCTGATGCAAAATATCGCTCGGCCGCGAAAGCCTTGCGCAATTATAATCAGCGGTTGAGCCAGGGACAGGCGCTGTTCGAGCGGCGCGGTGATAATCTAATTGCGCTCTTGGAACGCATTACGTCCGATCTGGGTTCGTCCTCGGCGGTTCTAGACAAGCAAATTTTGGCCGGTCGGGAATTTTTCATTGATCGTCGTGCCGATAATATTTTCTACGGCGTCAAGGGTCGCCTTTATGCCTATTACCTGATCCTGCGCGAACTTGGCGTGGATTATCAGCAACTTCTCCGCGACCGTGAAGCCTTTAATGCCTGGACGCAAATGCTGGAAAGCCTGCATGAAGCCTCGCTGCTGGATCCGCTGATTGTGATGAACGGCGCGACCGATGGGCTTTTTGCTGCCAATCACCTCGCAACCCAAGGTTTCTATCTGTTACGCGCTCGCACCCAACTGCGGGAAGTTTCGGAAATCCTCATCCGATAGCGGTATATAATTTCGAAGACAATATTGTCCGCAGTAGTTTCTATTGCAATCACATATCGCGCCGCACAATAACGCGGGGTTATAGATACTGTATCGCATGATATTTCTCAAAAGTATCTAAAATATGTAAGAAGTGTTTCAGGCGGTGCCGCCCTCCCCCGCACCGCTCAGGAATAGGGCGCCCAACCCTCTCCGTGCGCGCCATTCCCCTGGGGTCTGCCCGCCCAGGCTGGCATCAGTTTGTCACAAACAGATGCCGCCCCTCGGTAATGGCGCGTTTCTTACGTCGCTAACGTGTCCCGATGAGGTTTTCGGGTCTGATTTTCTGTACCCCCTAGCCGGGAGACGAGAATCGGAACAGATTATGCTTGCCTCATCGTCATACCATCGTAGTAGCGAGGAAGGTTCTGCCATGGCTGAGCATCGGATGCCTAAACCTTGGGTCCCACGCCTCACGCTGCGCCGCGTGCTGCTGGCGCTCTTCCTCATCGTCGCGGTTGCCGTCGGGGTCCAGCAGAGCCGGATGATTTCCCGCTACACGCAGTTCGCCACCGACACGCTAAACAGTTCGACGGGGCAAATTTTGAGCTTTTTCGTCCGCGATAGACTGACGCGGGTCTATGGTGAACGTATGTCGCCCATTGGCAATGAATGGAGCCGCGCGGCAGGGCTCGGCCAAGCGGCGGAAGATAAGGATGCGGTTAAGCTTGGATTTATGACCGATACTTTCTACACGCTTACCCCAGTCGTCGAGCAACAGATCCAGCTGGTGGCCGTTAATATTTTCACTCCGGACATGGCCTTCATCGCGCGCTCCTCGAAGGGCGACAAATCCTCGGCGACCGAAGATTCCGCCCTGCTTGAGCAGTTGAAGGCCCGCGATAAGGGGGCCCAGCGCCAAGAATTAAATCATCTCTGGCAATCGTCTACGGGCCGACCGCTGCACTCCATTTTCGTGCCCGTTGGCGGTTTTCGCGTTCTGGGGGTGATGGAAATCGTTACCGACCCGTTGCATTTGCTCGAAGGCATCGGCCCATCTCTTGGGGGTACCGTGGAACTCTTCGATGGCAAGAACCAAAGTGTTTATAAAAGCGAAGGCTTACCCGCGGATGTGATCACGGTTGCCACGGCCCGCGCCACGCTGCTGGGAACAAATAACCGCCCCTGGGCAGAGGTCGGCTTCACCCGTGGCATCGATAATTTTGTTGAACAGGTCGATCAAGTTCAAAGCGAAGGACAGAAAGCGCTGCTGCTACTGGCCGTGATCGTTGTTGTCGGCGGCTTTATCGTGCTGCGTATTACCGTTTTCCGGCCGCTTGGTGCCTTTGCCCGCGTGATGGAGGCCGTCGCCTCGGGCAATACGCAGCAGGAGATCCCGCCGACCGGCCCGGATGAGATGGCGGTCATGGCGCGCGCCCTCAGCCATCTGCGCCTTAGTGTCGAAAATGTGCTGCAACTCAAGCAGATGGTCGATAGCAGCCCCACGCCCACGGCGCTGTTAGGCAAGGATGGGACGGTCTCTTTCCTCAATCCCGCCGCGCGCAGCTTTTGCGAAACCCACGCGCTTGCCACCGACAGTAAAGACCTGCTGGGGCTCGGCGAGGCTCAGCTTGCGCGCTGCCTCACCGGCGCGGATGAAGCGTTACGCGGGCGTCGCCTCCATATCGGTGAAACCGACGTTACAGCAAGCTTAGAGCCGGTTCGCAATGGAACCGGGGAGATCGTCGGTGTGGCGCTCACTTGGATCGACGTTACCGCGCAGATGCTCGCAACGCGCCAAGCCGAAGTGATGATGCACGACGTTCAATCGGTCGCGAGCAGCGTTGACCGGCAGGCGCAATCCCTCAACCACGTGGCCGAATCGCTCATCGAGCGGTCCCGCCATACAATTACGCTGGCGGGGGACGTTGGGGGGCTGATGGCCCAAAGCAGCGAAAGCGCCTTGCAGGTCTCGGGCGCGACAGAAGAACTGACAACGGCAATCCGCGAAATCAGCCAGCGCGCGTCCGACGCGCAACGTAGCGCCGATTCGGCCACGCGCTTCCTAACGGAAACCGGGGATACGGTTAAAACCCTCGCCAATAGCGCCGCCGAAGTCGATGGCATCGTACAGTTCATCACCAGCCTCGCCGATCAAACTAAACTGCTAGCGCTCAATGCAACCATCGAAGCCGCCCGCGCGGGCGAATCGGGGCGCGGCTTTGCCGTCGTCGCCCAAGAGGTGAAAAAGCTAGCCGAAAGCACGACCAGCGCGACCAGCCGGATTGCCGAAACCGTCCACGCGATCCGGGATAGTTTGAACGCCACCGTGCGCGGCTTCGAGTCGGTCCGCTCGGCGGTAACGGAAGTGAATATGCTGCAAACCTCCATCGCTAGCGCGGTCGAGCAGCATAATACCACCTCCACCGAAGTCGCGAGCCGCGTTGGGCAAATCGCCACCCAAGCCCAGGCAGCGGCCAACCTTGTGCAGCAGGTGCTGAGCGAAGCCAAATCGACCGGAACAATCGCCGATACCCTCACAAGCTCCGCCCGTAGCTTGTCGGGCGAGGCGGGAAGCCTGAATGGTGCGCTCACGGATTATGCCGCTCAAGCACAGCACAGTGCCTGACGCCTGAATAACACCTCGCCTGATCAAAAAAATGCCGGGGCTAGCCCCGGCATTTTTTTTAATCCTTATCGTAAGGATTGTCAGTCTGGCGCAACTGAATGCGGATCGGCACGCCCGGCAGATCGAAGGTTTCGCGGAAGCTATTTACCAGATAGCGAATATAACTGTCTGGCAATTGTTCGGCCTTCGTGCAGAACAGTGTGACGGTCGGCGGACGCGCTTTGGTTTGCGTGCCGTAGCGGATTTTGATTCGGCGGCCCGAGACCAGCGGCGGCTGATGCTGATCCAGCGCGCCTTCGAGCCAACGATTGAGCTTCGAGGTATTCACCCGGAAGTTCCAGCGCTTATGGGCCTGCAACGCATGATCGAGCACGAGGGTTAAGTTCTTCCCCGTCAGTCCCGAGCAGGCGACAACCGGAATACCCACCACCTGGGGCAGCGAGATGGAGAGACGGTCGCGGATTTCCTTCATCCGCTCGTCCTTATTCTCCACCGCGTCCCATTTATTCACCGCCAGAACAATGGCGCGGCCTTCTTCCACCACGTCCGACGCGATAACCAGATCCTGTTTGTCGAGCCCCAATAGGCCGTCGATCACCACGATCACGACTTCAGCATATTGAATGCTGCGCAGTGAATCGGCGACCGACAGTTTTTCCAGCTTTTCGTGGGATTTGGGCCTACGGCGCATCCCGGCCGTATCGAACAGCTTCATCTCACGGTCGCGATGGGTGAAGGAGACGGAGATACTGTCGCGCGTAATCCCGGCTTCCGGCCCGGTCAGCAGTCGGTCTTCGCCCAAAAGCTGATTGATCAGCGTCGATTTGCCAACGTTCGGGCGGCCGCAGATGGCGATTTGCATCGGGCGGCGCTGGGCTTCGGCATCCTCTTCCTCCGGCTCGGCATTCTCATCAACCGGATCATCGTAGCCTTCGGGGATCACCAGCGGGCGCAGGGCCTGATAGAGATCGGCCATGCCTTCGCCATGCTCGGCAGAAATGGGGATCGGCTCACCCATGCCCAGCTCAAAGGCTTCCATATAGCCGCCGCGCCCGGCCTGGCCTTCCGCCTTATTCACCAGCAGCAGGAGCGGCTGGCTGGTGCGGCGCAGCAGATTGGCGAAATGCTTATCGTCGGCCGTCAAACCAACGCGCCCATCGATGACGAACAGGATCACATCGGCTTCCACCAACGCGGCTTCGGTCTGGCGGCGCATGCGGGCGGGCAGTGAATCGTCGGTCGCGTTTTCCAGCCCCGCCGTGTCCATCACGCGGAAAATCAGATCGCCCAAATGCCCGTCCGCCTCGCGGCGGTCGCGGGTTACGCCGGGCGTATCATCGACAATCGCGAGCTTCTTGCCGACGAGCCGGTTGAAGAGGGTGGATTTGCCCACGTTCGGGCGGCCAACAATGGCCAGAAGAGGCGGTACAACATAATCAGTCATTAGCGATAGGCCGCAAGGCGGCCATCCTCGGTGAGAACGTAAAGGCTATTGCCGGCAACAATCGGGGCCATCGCTGCCGCACCCGGCAGGCTGGTATCGCCCAAAAACTCGCCGGTATAGGGCGAAACGGCGGCAATCTTGCCAAGGCTATTCACCAGCAGCAGACGGTCCCCAGCCAGAACCGGACCGGCCCAGCGGATCGGATCTTCTTGGTTTTTCTCATCGGCAAAGCGCGGCAAGGCGCGCACCCAACGAATGCGCCCGTCGGTCCGGGTTAGGCAGATCACCTCGCCATTCGTGGTGACGACAAACAGATACTCGCCCGCAACCCAAACATCTTCGGCAACCGAAAGTTCGCGGTCCCAAATCCGATCGCCGCTGCGCAACTCGATTGCCCCCAGGCGACCGGCGTGGCTGGCGGCAAACACGACTCCCCGGTCGATGACCGGATTGCCGCGAATATTGGCGAGCCCCGCAACGGCGTTGGACTGGCGCAGGCCGGAGAGATTATCGGCCCAGAGCAAACGGCCATTCTCTAAGCGCAGCGCGAACAACTCGCCCGAGCTATAGGGCACGACCACATAATCGCCCGAAACCGCCGCCGCGCCGCCGCCGAGCAAGCCCGCCGTTTCGCTGATGCCGCTATGGCTCCACAGGCGCTTGCCATCGTCTGCCGACAGCACGACCGTTTGATTGTCGAGCCCGATCACGAAAACGCGCCCGCCGACAATCGTCGGGGCCGCACGGACGGGCGCGGGCAGCGGTTTGCGCCAAAGTTCCTTGCCCGACGCCGCGTCCATCACCACGATTTCCGCCGCCGCCGTGCCGATGTAGAGCTTGCCGTCGGCAAAAGCGAGCGCGCCGCTGACCGTCACATCGTCTTCATCATCTGGAATCGTCGGGGCGCGCCAAATCTGCTGACCGTTGCTGATCGCAAGCGCCGTTACCATGCCGTCGGTATCAATGGTGTAGACGCGACCATCGGCCACAATCGGCGTGGCTTGCAGCACCCGCCGCCGCTGCGAGCCCGACCCGATGGAGGTTTGCCACGCCAGCGCCACCGAATCGCCCAAAGCGAGATGATGCCGCGCGTGGTCAGGGAAACTGCCCGCCTGCGCCCAATCGGCATAAAGCTCCGGGCGCGGAAGTTCGACCGCAACCGTCGCAAGCGCGGGATCGGCTTCCAGCGCACCTGCCGTTTTCAGCACGGCGATCCGGTCGCCCGGCAGGGGCGGCTTTTTGCTGCTGCCGCACGCCGCGAGCGTAAGGCTTGCAGCGAGAAGCCCGAAGCAGGCGCTCCGGCGGCTGAGGGTCACGCGCGGGTTCGTCATCATCCGGCCTTCCCAAGCGCGGCCAGCAGTTCGGTGGAGCGCGCGCGCAGCCCGGTGGGCGCGGCGGGATCGTCCGAAATCGCGGTAAGAAGCGTGCGGGCCGAGTCGATCTTTCCGGCCTTCAGAAACGCTGCCGCCAGAATCTCGCGCGCCTGATGGCGCAGCGCGTGATTGTCGGCCAGCAGCGGCTTTAGCGCGGCTTCCAGTGCTTCCGGCGCAAGCGTTGCGCTTTCGGCTTGGGTTCCCAGCAGGGTCGCAAGGTCGCGGTATTCACTCGACAGGCCAGTATCGGCCGCAATCGCCTTATATTGGCTGATCGCCCCCGCCGTATCGCCCTTTTCCACCGCAAGCCCCGCCAAGCGCAGGCGCGCGAGCATGGCGTAACCTTCGCCCTTGGCTTCCTGGACCAGAAGGCCCCAGCCTGCCGCCGCTTGATCGGCATTGCCGCGCGCAAGCTCAGCCTCCGCTTCCGCATAGCGCGTACCTGCCGTCATACGACGTTCGGCAATCTGTTGCTGCCATAGGGTATACCCCGCCACGCCGACCACCAAGGCCACCGCCGCCGCAACCGCAAGCTTGCCATACCGCGCCCATAGTTGCTGGGCACGCTCGGTACGCAAATCTTCGTCAACCTCGCGGAAAATATCGCTCAACGCACCAACTCCCGGACACAAATCGGGCGAACCTTAGCGCGCCATCGGGGGCTTTGCAAATGCTGTGGTCGCGGAGCCGAAATCGGTGTAGAGCGGCGGCATGTCCTTGCCCATCGAACCGCTGCTCCCCGAGCTTCTCACCGCCCTCGCCGCCGAGGGTCGCGCCGTGCTGCAAGCCCCGCCGGGGGCCGGGAAAACCACCCGCGTCCCGCTCGCCCTTTTGGGGGAAAAATGGCGCGGTGACGGCAAGATCATCATGTTGGAGCCGCGCCGCATCGCCGCCCGCGCCGCTGCCAACCGCATGGCCCAGGCCTTGGGCGAGGCGGTGGGCGAGACCATCGGCTACCGCGTGCGGCTGGACAGCAAGGTTTCCGCCCGCACCCGCGTTGAAGTGGTGACGGAGGGGCTGTTCCTGCGGCAAATCCAGCAAGACCCGGAGCTAACCGGCATCGCCGCTGTGCTGTTCGACGAGTTTCACGAACGCAGCGCCGATAGCGACCTTGCCCTTGCCCTCACTTTGGAAAGCCGCAGCGCCCTGCGCAACGATTTGCGGCTGCTGGTCATGTCCGCCACCCTCGACGGGGATGGCGTGGCGAAGTTGCTGGACGATGCCCCGCTGCTGACCAGCGACGGGCGCGCCCATCCGGTGGAAACGCGCTACCTCGGTCGGCCCGAAAAGCTGGAAGCGGGCGTCGTCGCCGCCATTCGCCAAGCCCTGCGCGAGGAAGCCGAGGGCGATTTGCTGGTCTTCCTTCCCGGCACCGGCGAAATCCGCCGCACCGCCGCAGCGCTGGACGGCAACTTGCCGCCGACCGTCGATCTGCTCACCCTTGCGGGGGAATTGAGTTTTGCGGACCAAGACCGCGCCCTGCGCGCGGCCCCCAGCGGACGCCGGAAAGTGGTTCTCTCCACCGCCATCGCCGAAACCAGCGTAACGCTCGACGGCACCCGCATCGTTATCGACGGCGGCTGGTCGCGCCGCCCGAGCTTCGACCCCGCGACGGGGATGAGCACGCTCGAAACGGTGCGCGTCAGCGCGGCTTCCGCCGAACAGCGCCGGGGCCGCGCTGGCCGTCAGCGCCCCGGCGTTTGCTATCGGCTGTGGGCAGAGGCCGAACAGCGCGGGCTTTTGCCGTTTCATCCGCCGGAAATCGAAAGCGCCGACCTTGCCCCGCTCGCGCTCGAACTCGCCGCCTGGGGCAGCGATGCCGATAGTTTGCGTTGGATGACCCCGCCGCCCGCCGCCGCCTTGACCCGCGCGCGCGCTCTGCTGACCGATCTCGGGGCCCTGGACGATGCCGGGCGGATCACCCCCCACGGGCACGCGATGACCCGCCTAGGCGCGCACCCCCGTTTGGCCCATCTGATGCTAAAGGGGGCCGATCTTTGCGAGGGCTCCCTCGCCTGCCTGCTCGCCGCTCTCTTAGGCGACCGCGACCCCATTCGCCCGCGCGGCGGAAGGCGGTCCGCCGATCTCGTCCAACGGATTGATCTTTTGATCGGCGACGGTACTCACCCGGATCTCGACCGCAAGGCCGCCGCCGCCATCCGCCAGCAAGCCAGCCAGTTCCGCCGCCAGATTGGGTTACGCGGCGAGGACCGGCCCGACAGCCATAGCAGCGGTCGCCTGCTCGCCCTCGCCTACCCGGACCGGATTGCCCAGCGGCGCGGCCCGCCGGGACAGTTCAGGCTCTCCAGCGGGCAAGGAGCGATTCTGCCGCTGGAGGATTCCCTCGCCGGGGCCGATTTGCTGGCGGTTGCCGCGCTCGACGGCGACCGGGCGAATGCGCGCATCTTTTTCGCCGCCCCGGTGACGGAGGAAGATCTCGCCGAACTTTTCCCAGCGCGCCTCGCCGAACACGCAACGGTAAGTTGGGATAAGGCGCAAGGGGCGGTTGCCGCGCGCCGTCAGCAACGCTTCGGCGCGCTGGTTTTTTCCGATAAACCGCTCGCCAAGCCGCCCGCCGATCTGGTGCGCGCCGCGCTGCTGGAGGGACTCCGGCTTGAGGGTTTGCGCGTGCTGCCCTGGACCGATGGGGCCGAAAGCCTGCGCCACCGCGTCGCGTTTCTGCGCCGCGAGCAAGGCGACGATTGGCCCGATTGGTCGGATGCGGCCCTGCTGGATAGTCTCGAAGGCTGGCTCGCCCCGCACCTCGACGGGCGCAGCCGCCTGACCCATCTCGAAAACCTCCCCCTGACGCAAATCCTGCGCGATTCCCTGCCGTGGGAGCAGCAACGAGCGCTGGACCGGCTCGCGCCCACCCATGTCACCGTCCCCACCGGCTCGTCGGTTGCGCTCGATTATTCGGGGCCGGAACCCGTGCTGGCGGTGCGGTTGCAAGAAATGTTCGGTCTCGCCGAAACGCCGCGCCTGGGCGACGGGCGCACCCCCGTGCTGCTGCATCTCCTCTCCCCCGCCCGGCACCCGCTGGCGGTAACGCGCGATCTTGCGGGTTTTTGGCGCGGGGCCTATGCGGAGGTACGCAAAGATATGCGCGGCCAATACCCCCGCCACGTCTGGCCAGAAGACCCGCTGGCCGCCGATCCGACGACGCGGACCAAAAAGGCGTTGGACCGGGAAGCGCGCGCGAAGGCCGAACCCAAATCACGTTAGAAGGTTTCGGCTCCATAGGCCGCAATCTTCGCATCCCGTGTCAGGAGCATAGCGTTTTCAACCCGCGCCTGGGCGATCAGCATCCGGTCGAACGGGTCGCGGTGAATTTGGGGAAGGTCGATCAACGCTAGGCAGTGGCGGGGTAGGATCGGCAGCGTCTCGATGCCCGGCGGCGGCGTAAACAGCCGAGGATCGTTATCGATCCGCCCGAGGCTAATCAGCAAAGCAATTTCCCAAAAACTGACTACACTGATCAACCGGAGGGGGGCCACGTCAAGCGCGTTACGTTCGGGTTCAGTAAGCTTGCCCGGTTCGGCCCGCATCCATAGGAAGATATGAGTATCGAGCAGTAGGGCTTTGGACATCACCGCCCCATAAAGTCGTCGATAACATCGTCTGGCAGCGATAGATCGTCGCTCACCCGCAGGCCGCTCAAATCACCGTAAATAACGGGGCGCTCGGTCAACGCCGTGAGCCGCGCCACGGGCTTGCCGTTGCGGGTAACAACAATATCCTCCCCGGCTTCAGCCCGGGCGACCAGCGCAGCAAATTCGGCTTTCGCCTGCGCGACAGAAACTTGCAGCGTGCCCATCTCTTCCTCACCTCGATGACCATCCTAGTCACTATAGAGAGAAACTCTATAGACCGCCTTGACAAAAAGCCGCACCTCCCATTTGGTTTCATTTGTTACCAAAACAAATCGGGGGGAACGACTATGGGTGTTTGGCGCAAATTTGCGGCCACCGCGTTAACGGCGGCGGCGCTCGTTGCTGCATCGGGGAGCCTGTCCGCACAGAATTATCCGAACCGCGCGGTCCACTGGATCGTCGGCTATCCGGCGGGGGGCGGATCGGATTTTCTCGCGCGTATTCTGGGCAATGAGATGGCCAAGTCGCTGGGTCAGCCGGTCGTGATTGAAAACCTGCCGGGGGCCGCCTCGGTTCTGGCCGCAACCACCGCGACGAAGGCTCCCGCCGATGGCTACACGCTGTTTTCGGGCGATAACGGCTCACTGATTTACAATGCCGCGCTATTCGCCACGCCGCGCTATATCCCGTCGAAGGACTTTGCGCCGATCGGCTTGATGGCGCGGTTTCCGCTCATTCTGGCGGTAAACGCCAAGGCCCCGGCGACCTCGGCGAAAGAGTTGATCGACGGGCTCAAAGCCGCCCCCGGATCGCTGAACTATGCCTCGCCGGGTATCGGCAGCCCCCATCATTTGGCGATGGAACTGCTGCTCTTCCGGGCAGGCGTGACCGCCACCCATGTGCCCTATCGCGGTGCAGCCCCGGCAGTGCAAGACGTGCTCGCCAATCAGCTTCCGGCCATGGTGGTCGATGCCGCCGTTGGCTTGCCGCATATCCGCTCCGGCGCACTGCGGCCGCTCGCCGTCTTCTCGAAGCAACGCATCGCAACCCTGCCCGAAGTTCCGACGCTGCAAGAGTTGGGCTATGCCGATATCGAAGCCTATGCATGGCAGGGCTTGGTTGCCGCCGCAGGCACGCCGCAACCCGTTCTAGACCGGCTGACGGCGGATTTGCAAAAGGCCCTCGCCAACCCCGACATCAAAAAGCGCCTGGAAGAGTTTGGCCTGGAGCCAATTCCGAGCGATCAAAAGGGCTTGGCCGATTACATTGCATCTGAGTCAAAATATTGGCATCCGCTGATTAAAGCCCGGAGCATCAGCCTCGACTAATCATCCGAGGGCGTCGCAACGGAATAGTTAGCAACGCGTGCGACGCCCTTTGCTCCGTCATACAGTTTGACCCAAAATCGTCACACTAAATACGTATGCTATGCGCTCGTGTTGAATGATCTGTTCCCGATTGGTTGAGGGAGCTTGGATTCGTGGAGAGCGCTCCTTCCCATGCTGGACGCACCCGCCATGCCGGTTGAGCTTGACGATCCCGTCTGGCAGCAACGCCTGGAGCGGCTCGATTACGGCTATCAACCCATTGTGTCGTTCCGCAATGGCCAGGTACTGGGCTTTGAAGCCCTCATGCGCGGGGTAGACCGGATCGGGTTTCAAACGCCGTCGGATGTGTTCGATGCGGCCATTGCTGACGGTCAGATGGTCTCGGTCGAACTTGGTTTGCGCGCCAAAGCGATCCGAAAATTCGCCCAGCGACGCGACCTTGCCGTCGAGAGCATGCTGTTTTTGAATGTGGATGCGCGCATGTTCGGCGCACCGGGCTATCGGTCGGGGTTTACGGTGGAACTGTTGCGCGATATCGGCTTATCGCCCGCCGCCATCTGTTTGGAGTTAGCTGAACGGTCGGAATACAATTTGCAAGATTCCGGCAACCCGATTTTCGAGCAATACCGCGCCTCCGGTATCGCCGTTGCCATCGATGATTTCGGTGTGGGGTATGCCAGCCTAAAGATGCTTTATGAGGCAAAACCCGATTATTTGAAGATCGACCGCTTTTTTATCTCTGGGATTGATCAGGACGTGCGCAAGCGCGGACTTGTGGAGCAGGTCACGAATTATGCCCATATTCGGGGCATTCAGGTGATCGCCGAGGGGATCGAGACCGACCGGGAGTTTTACGTCTGCCGCGATATCGGGTGCGATTTCGCCCAAGGCTATCGCATCGCCCGCCCTACGACCGATCTTGCAGCGCTCAGCCTCGTCTATCAAACCGTGCTGGACCTCAATAGCGCCGACCGCCGCCGAACCCAATCCAGCGGCGTTCTGGTGGAGGATGCCATTCAGCGCATCCCGGCAATCCCCGCCCAAACCCAGCGCGCCGATTTGCTCGAAACCTTCCGGCAGAACGATATGGCGGAGGTTGTGCCAGTCGTTGACGAACGCGGGCGGCCGTTAGGCGTGGTGCGCGAGCGCGACATTAAGCACTTCGCCTATAGCCGCTTTGGGAGTGACCTGTTGCGAAACCGCGCCATTGGCGACGGCATCCGCGACCTTATCGTCACCTGCCCCGTCTGCAATATCGGCACCCATATCGACCGGATCGTTGAAGCTTTCTCGGGGGATAGCGCCGCCGATGGGATTCTGATGACCGAGGACGGACGGTATGTGGGCTTCCTCAGCCCGCGCTCGCTGCTGAAGCTGGTGAATGAGTATAATCTAGTGGGCGCGCGGGATCAGAAC
>NZ_JBILQX010000030.1:0-28409 GCF_044372965.1 Elstera sp.
GGTAACGCTCCAGGGCCATGCCGACCGCATAGACGGTCAGCGGCATGTCGAATTCCTGGAACAGCCGCAGCAGCCGCCATACTCCGGCGCGGCTGCCGTATTCGTAAATGCTCTCCATATTCATATGCCGCGCGCCAACAATCGGCTGCGCGCCAATGATTTCCGACAGAAAGGCTTCCGAGGCCGCATCGCCGTGAAGAACACAGTTCTCGCCGCCCTCTTCGTAATTCAGCACGAAGCTCACCGCGATCTTGGCCCCGTTCGGCCATTGGGCCTGCGGCGGGTTTGCGCCGTAGCCGATCATCTCGCGGGGGTAGGGAAGGCTCGAAAAACTCATGGCGTTATTCCTGCATGGTTTGCACTGCTGAGGCTGGGGAAGCGTGACGCAATTGTCGCGCCGTCTTTTCCGTGTCAGCCTAGTGATGATGTCGAAACGGTATCGAGTGAGACGGACGGATGACAAGAGCGGTGCTGGCGGAGCATGTGAGCGAAGCGCGGCTATGGTCGCGCTTGAGCGATCTTGCCGCGATTGGCGCGACTCCGAAAGGCGGGGTTTGTCGGTTAGCGCTCACGCCGGAGGATGGTGCAGCGCGGGTGACGCTGGCCGGATGGGCCAAAGCGCGCGGCTTTAGCGTTTCCGAAGACGCCATCGGCAATCTCTATGTGCGCCGGGAAGGCACCGACCCCAGCCTTGCGCCGGTGATGACCGGCTCGCACCTCGACACGCAGCCAACGGGCGGGCGGTTCGATGGCGTCTACGGCGTGCTCGCCGGGTTTGAGGTGCTGGAAGCCTTGGACGATGCCGGAGTGCAAACCCGCCGCGCCGTGGAGGTCGTCGGCTGGATGAACGAGGAAGGGGCGCGGTTTCAGCCGGGCTGTATGGGCTCGGGCGTTTTCGCGGGCGCGATGCCGCTCGCCGAGATGCTGGCCGTCGCCGATAAACAGGGCGCGACCGTGGGCGAGGCAATAGCCGCCTTGCCAAAAATCGGCCCCACGCGGGATTTCGGCTTTCCCGTTCACGCCTATGTGGAAGCTCATATCGAACAGGGGCCGCGTTTGGAGGCGGCGGGCGATACGATTGGCATCGTGACCGGCATTCAAGGCGCGCGCTGGTTCGCCGTCGAGATAACGGGCAGCGAGGCCCATGCGGGCACAACCCCGCGCGCCCAACGCAAAGACGCGCTGATGGCGGCCCTTGATGGGATTCAGGCGCTTCGGGCGCTCATGACCGACCCGGACGATCAGGTCCGCTTTACCGTGGGGCGGATGGAGGTTTTCCCCGGCTCGCCCAATACGGTGCCGGGCAAGGTTTTTTATACCATCGATTTCCGCCACCCGGACGCCGCGACCGTGCAGCGCTTGGGCGATCTGGTGGTGCCCACGCTCGAGGCAGCGGCGGGGCCGTGTGCGATCAGTGTGCGCGAAACCTTCACCGGCCCGCCGGTTGCCTTCGATCCGCTAGTCGTCGATCAGGTTGCGGCTGCCACAAAAGCCCTGGGGTATGCGCATCACGCCCTTCCCTCCGGCGCGAATCACGATGCGAAATTCATGGCGCGGCGCTGCCCCACCGGGATGATCTTCATTCCCTGCTTGGGCGGCGTTAGCCACAATGAGGCCGAATCGGCGACCCCGGCAGACTGTGTTGCTGGGGCGCGCGTTCTCGCCGAAACTCTGCTCGCCCTAGCCCAATCGTAAAACCGAACGAGAAGAAAATGACCTTCAATCCCGCCGCCGTCCGCCCCGAACTTATTGCGATCCTGACCGATCTGATTGCGCGCCCCAGCCCTTTTCCCTCGGGCGATTGCCGGGCGATCAACGCCTATACCGCCGAGCGACTGACGCGCGCGGGTTACAGGGTCGAGGTTCTGGCCCGGTCGCCGGAGACCGAGGCGCAAGGTTATACGAATGTCGTCGCTAAACTAGGCTCGGGTGAGCCGCGCCTCGTGTTCAATGCCCATTCCGATACGGTTTCGGTCGGCGAACGGGCGATGTGGCACACGGACCCCTTCACCGCCGTCGAAAAGGACGGGTTGATCTATGGGCTCGGCGCGGGCAACGGTAAGGGCAATATGGCCGTGCAGATCTGGCTAGCCGAGGAAATCGCCCGGCGCGGCGGGCCGATGACGGGCGAGGTCTGCTTCAGCTTTGTCTCGGATGAGGAGAACCTGGGGCCGGACGGTATGTTCTACCTGCGCGAGATCGGGGCCGTTAAGCCGCAGGTGCTGGTTTTGGGCGCGCAGACGGAAAATCAACTCATCACCGCCGAGCGTGGTGTGATGTGGGTGCGCATCGAAACTACCGGAACGGCGGCGCACGCGGGCAATCCGGCGGCGGGCGATAATGCCATTCTTCGTATGCTGCGCGTGCTCAGCCAACTCGATGCAGTGCTGAGCCCCCGATTGGCGGCGCGGCGCGACGGGGCGATGCAATCCACCAATAATATCGGCATGATCCGGGGCGGGCATAACACCAATGTCGTGCCGAATTTCTGCTGGGTGGAACTCGACCGCCGCGTGCTTCCCTCCGAAAAAGTGCCCGATGCTTTCGCCGAAATGAAGGCCATCGTTGAGGCTATCGATGAGCCCGCAGGCACCGTAAGCATCGAGCTGTTGCGCGGGACGAACGGTTTCCGCGCCCCCGAAGGTGGGCAGGGCGTTACGGCGTTCCAAAAGGCGATCAAGGCCGTAACGGGGGCGGATGCGCGCTTCCTCAATGCCACTGGCGTGTCGGACGGGCGCTATTTCGCCGATGACGGCATCGAAATCATCAACTTCGGCCCCGGGGCGGGGGCGCAGGGCCATGCGGCGAACGAGAGTGTTCCTATCGATCAAATGGTAACGGCGGCGGAAATCCAGCTAGCCATGGTTCAAGATTTGCTTGGCGTAAAATAACCAGAAATAGCGATTGTTAAGGGGCTGTCGCCCCTTAACGGGGGTGCAGGGGCACAGCCCCTGCTAGAGCGGAGACAAATGGATGGCGCTTGAGGCCTATTTGCTCGATTGGGCGCAAATGTTGGTGCGCTGGCTGCATCTGATTACAGGCATCGCCTGGATCGGCTCGTCCTTCTATTTCGTCTGGCTCGACAATCATTTGGAGGTGCCGCCGAAGGACCCGAACCCGCGCGTTTATGGGGAAATCTGGTCGGTGCATGGCGGCGGTTTTTACCATAACCGCAAGTTTATGACTGGGCCGGGCTGGATTCCCGAAAAGCTGCACTGGTTCAAGTACGAGGCCTATTTCACCTGGCTGAGCGGTATGGGCCTGCTCGCCTTGCTCTATTGGGCGGGGGCCTCGACGTTTATGGTCGATCCCGCCGTCATGCCGCTGGAGCCCTGGCAGGCGGTGGCGATTGGCGCGGGGGCTTTGCTTGGCGGCTGGTTGATCTATGAGGGGCTGTGCCGCACGGAGTTGGTGAAATCCGGGATGGATTTTGCCGTTATCGGCTTAGTCCTTTTGGGATTAATTGCTTTCGGGCTTAGCCAGCTTCTCGGCGGGCGGGCGGCCTTTATCCATATCGGCGCGATGATTGGCACCTGCATGGTCGGCAATGTGTTCTTCGTGATCATCCCCGGTCAAAAGAAAATGGTCGCGGCGATTGCGCAAGGGCAAGAGCCTGACCCAATCTACGGGCTGCGCGGCAAGCAGCGCTCGGTTCACAATAATTACCTCACCCTGCCCGTGCTGTTCATCATGATTAGCAACCACTACCCGATGACCTATTCGGGGGCGTGGAACTGGGCCGTGCTGATGGTGATTACGATTGCGGGAATGCTGATTCGGCATTTCTTCAATTTGAAGCACAAGGGCATCATTAAGCCGTGGCTGCCTTTGACCGGCGCGGCCTTGCTGGCGGCGGTGGCGGTCTTTCTTTATCCGCGCCCGCAGGCGCCCAAAGGCCCCGCCATTGTGATTGCGCCGGAGAGAATCACCTTCGTAAATGTGCAGGAGATCATCAACAACCGCTGCGTTTCCTGCCACGCCGCCACCCCCTCGCGCGGGAATTTCGTTACGGCCCCGGCGGGGATCAAGCTGGAAGATCCGGCAGATATTAAACGCTGGGCCGGGCGGATTCACGAGCAGGCGGTTATTCGCCGGTCTATGCCCCAGGGCAACGTAACGGCGATCACCGAGGAGGAACGGGCGCTGTTGGGGGCCTGGTATCTAGCCGGGGCATCGGGCAAGTAGGGACTACAGAAACGCTCGCCCGGCGATGGCTTGAAGGAGGGTGGCGACCGTTACCAGCGTGCCGAGCGCGGCCCCGCCGAAAAGCCAAGCGCGCCCTTGCGGGATGTTGAGTCGCCCGAGGAGCAAGGCTAGCAACGGCAGCGCTTGCATCATATGCAGGCCGAAAAAATGGGCGACGCGCAAGTCGCCGCCGTCGCGCGCCCAGCCGACAATCGGCAGGCCCCCGGCATCACTCGCCATCCCGCCGACCCAATGGCCGGGCTGGCCGCCCATCCAAATGCCGGTAATCCCGCCGAGGATGCCGCCGAGCAAAAGCCCGAGTCCCGCCCCGATGGCAAGGACGGGCGACCTCGCCGGGCGGCGCAGGATCAGCGCGCCGATCCACGCCGTTGCAGCCACCAGAATGACCGCGCCAATCCCCATCAGTGAATAGAGCGCCGCCGTAACGGGCGTTGCGAGATTATAGTGCGATCCACGCGCTTGGGCCGCCTGATAGGTGATGTAAATCACCTCGAAAAGCGAGGTTCCAATCATCGCCATCGCCAGCCAGAAAACCAACCGACCGGTGCGCTTTTCTTCCTGAAGAAACTCCAAAAGAAGCGCGACCGTGAGCAGGTGAACCGCCAGCGACGCCTGAAACTTCATCGGCTTAATCCAGACCGAAATTCCATTGAACTGCCGCGCGTCGAGCAGATAGGCCAGCCCGGTCGGGATCAGGCTCAGCGCCATCAGAACCCCAACGGCGGCGAGCCAGCGATTGCCCTGGTAGAGGGAAGACAGGATCATCATCGTGGTTGGTCCTTAAAAGAGGGCTGAAAGGCCGTGCGCAGCATGATCCACAGCAGCAATCCCGCCGGGCCGAACAGAAAGGCCAGTGGCAGAATGGGGATCAAGACCCAACGGGGGAGGCGGCGGCGCTCGGCATCGCGGGCGATCCAGGTGCCGATAAAGAGATCATAAGCCAGATAATGAACCCAGCCCGCGAGCAGCAACCAGTCGGACTGAAACAGTTTGCCGACGTCGGCGAGGCTCCGGAAGCCGCCCTCCGCCCCCCACCAATGGATGGCGATAATGGCCGTATAAAGGGTGGAGAGAATCAGCGGAATTATAAGGCCGGGACCCCAGTCGCGCAGGGCTCGCCACCGGAAAGCGATGGTTAAGGTTAAAATCACCCATCCTGAGAGGGCGAGCGTGCTGGCCGTGCCGAAAAGCGCGGCGGCGGTCATAGGGGGGGTGGGCATGCTGCCTCCAGAGGGTATCTTGTCATTGGCAAGATTGAGCATAACCCGAAACTTGTCAACGACAAGATCGTGCGTTAAAAAAAAGCAATGACTGATAAAACCCCACGCTACCACCACGGCGATTTACGCGGTGCGCTGATTGCCGCCGGGCGCGCGATTTTGGAAGAAGCGGGGGTGCAGGCCCTTTCGCTGCGGGAAGCGGCGCGCCGGGCCAATGTCTCGCACGCGGCCCCGCGCCATCACTTTCCCAGTGTTCGGCATTTCCTGAGTGATTGCGCGGCGGACGGCTTTGATGAGTTCACCGAGTCCTTGCACGCCGCCGCCGCGACCGAGACGGTTCCGAGCGAGGCCGTAATCGCCATGGCCGCCGCCTATGTGCAGTTCGCCGCCGACCATCGCGCGATGTTTCTGTTGATGTTCGACTGCGATAGCCTTGAAGAGGACACGCCCGCGCTTGCTGCCTCCGGCTCCCGCGCCCATGCGGCCCTGGTGACCGCCGTGCGGGCCGTCGATCCGGCGGTTGCGGGCGACGACCTCGAATACCGGGTGGCAAGCGTTTGGTCGCTCGTCCACGGCTATGCGCATCTAATGCTAAAGGCAAAAACCCACCAGCGCCCCGGCGGGGCCGCGACCGCGAAGAGGATGGCGATGCGGGCAATGCGGGACTATCTGCGCGGGGCGCGGGCGGCTGAGGGGTAGCTACTTAGCTTGGTAAACGCTCGACGGGATCGACGACGGAGAGAAATAGCCGGTCTGCATGGGCTTCTAGCCAGAGCCCGAGGGTGGATGACGGCTGAAGCGGGGAGGCGGCAGAGACGATATTGGTATCGACGAGATACAGCATTGCTGCGGCATTAAAGCTCAATATCGCGCAAAGCTGCGCTGTCACGCTCCGGCTGATCCCCCGGCTCCAGCGGTGCACTCATCAACAGGCGCGCAAACGAGGGAACCTGACTGAGCCGCTGCCATTCATCGAAGCCGAGCACAACGGCTTCCGGTTTGCCGTGCCGGGTGATAACGGAGAGTTTGCCGCGAATGGCATCATCCACGACGGCAGAGAGGCTGGCCTTGGCATCGCGTAACTGAATTTCCCGCATTTTCCGTCCCCCCTTTCGAAAGCTGGTGAAGACTGTAGTCCTGGGCGTAGCGAGGCGCTGAACACCTCAACTCCCCCGGTACGTACTAAACCCAAACGGCGAGACCAGCAGCGGCACGTGATAATGCCCTGTCGCCTCGGCAATCCCGAAGCGGATGGGCACCACATCCAGAAATTTCGGCTCCGGCAGCGCAAGGCCGAGGGCGTCGAAATAAGCGCCGATATGAAAGCGCAACTCGAAACTGCCGGTTGGGATTGTCTCACCCGCCAGCAGCGGCGCATCGGTACGCCCGTCGCTATTGGTGACGGCCTCCAGCAGTTTTGCCCCGCTGGCGTCAAACAGTTCGATGCGCACCCCCGCCGCCGGTTTGCCCTGGGTGGTGTCGAGAATATGGGTTGAGAGGCGGGCCATTAGTCCCCCAGAAGGTTGGTGAGGCGCAGGCGTGCGATTTTGGCGACTTCGGCGAGGGCGGTTGAAAACTCCGCCTCCCGGCTATTCGTGATCCGCCGTCCGAAAGCCGCCAGAATGCTAGCCTTGGTATTCTCCCGCACCGCGATGATGAAGGGGAAGCCGAATTTTTCCGTATAGGCGATGTTGAAGGCGGTGAAGCGCTGGAACTCTTCCTCGCTCAGCCGGTCGAGGCCCGCGCTAGCCTGTTCGGCGGTGGAGGCATCGGTCAGCGCCCCGGCGCGCGCCAATTTTCCGGCAAGATCGGGGTGGGCGGTCAAGAGGGCGAGCTTCTGGGCCTCCCCGGCGGCATCGACCGCCGCCACCATTGCCGTATGCAGAGCTTCCAAGCTGGCAAAGGGCCGCGCGGGCGCAACCGCCTCGGCCACCCAGGGCGAATGTTCGAAAATCCCGCCGAGCGTTTCTATGAAACTCTCGGCGGGGGCGGTGTTGAGATCGGCGAGTATCGTCATCCGCTCAGCTTGCGGAAACCGCCGCAAAATCTCAAGCGGCGTCCCAGTCGAACGGCGCAACCGCGTGGCGCTTGCCGATCAGGAAGGCATCGGCGACCAAGTGCAGTGGGCTGCCGTCCACCTCCGAGCGTTTTTCATCCAGCAGGGTTTTGAAGCGCGCGTAAATCGCCGGATACTCGGTATCGCTTTCATCGATGACCAACTGCCCGCCAAGCCACAGTTTCGTACCCCCGTGGGTGAGGGTAAGGGCTAGGCCGCTTTCGGTGACGACCTCGATGCTCCACGTTTGCTCCCCGCGCTGCATCCAATCGACCTCGACGGTGGCGTCTACCTTCGGCGACCGGGCATCGGCGAGGGTTAAGCGCGCGGCGATGGGGGTGTGGCGGTTGGCCGGAAAATCGAGGTCCGCCGTCGCGACTGTCAGCCGATCCGGGAAGATTTCGGTCAGAATTGAGAAAGCGTTGATCGTGGGATCAAAGACCCCAAAGCCACCGGGGTGCCACACCCATTCCTGGCCAGGATGCCAGCGGTTCACGTCCTCCTTCCACGTCACGGTCAGCCGCGCGAGCGTCTCTGTCGCCAGTAGTTCTTTGGCTTTGGCGACGCCGCGATTGAAGCGCGAATGCCAGGTTGCGAACAGCACCCGGCCCGCAGCGTGTGCCGCCGGGGCGAGGGTTAGGGCTTCGCTCACCGACGGCGTCGGCGGCTTTTCCATCAGCACATGTTTCCCGGCGGCAAGTGCTCGCCGCACCAGATCGGCCCGGCCTTGCGGCGGCGTACACAGGACTAGCGCATCAAACTCCGGCCCCTCGCGTAAGAGCGCATCCAAATCTTTGAACTGCGGCAGGCCCTGGTACGAAACCGGCGCACGGCTGGCCAGCGCCACCAGATCGAACGCCGGGTTCGCGGCAATCGCTGGGAAATGCTGCGCCTTGGCGATGACGCCGACGCCCATGAGAGCCAAACGATAGGCTGCCATAAATATCATCCTCTGTTGGCAGGGGCGCTGCCCCTGCATCCCCGCTTAAGGGGCGGCTACCCCTTAAGAATCCGAGTTTCCTTAGGTGGAAGCGATATCTTTTAGCGGAGAAACCTGCTCAAAAGAAATCCGGATTACCAAGGGGCGAGCCCTTGGTTGGGGTTCCCGAGCGTTTGACGCGCAAAGCACGTCGGGGGCAAAGCCCCTGAAAACGCTCCCCTAATGCGAATCGCGCCCGATCCCGGAGCCTCGGCAGCCCCGCAGGAAGTCGAAATCGACCCCCTCATCGGCTTGGGTTACGTGCTCGACATAGAGTTGCGCGTAGCCGCCCTGGGGTTTTGGCACCGGGGAGACCCAGGCTGCTCGTCGCGCGGCAAGCTCGGCGTCGCTCACATCGAGATGCAGGCGCCGGCCCGGCACGTCGAGTTCAATCATATCGCCGTTCTGGACCAGCGCGAGCGGGCCACCGTCGGCGGCTTCCGGCGCAACGTGCAGAACGACCGTGCCGTAGGCGGTGCCAGACATGCGCGCGTCGGAAATCCGCACCATATCGGTCACGCCGGTTTTCAGAACCTTTGCGGGCAGGCCCATATTGCCGACCTCGGCCATGCCGGGATAGCCCTTCGGTCCGCAGTATTTGAGTACCATCACACAAGACGCATCGATATCGAGCGCGGGATCGTTCACGCGGGCGTGATAATCCTCAATGCTCTCAAACACCACGGCGCGGCCCCGATGCTTCAGAAGATGCGGCGAGGCGGCGGAGGGTTTTAGTACCGCACCTTTCGGGGCCAGATTGCCATTCAGCACAGCGATCCCGCCCGAGGCTGTGAGGGCCTTTTCCTTTGGCAGAATGACATTTGGGTTATGGTTCGGCGCATCCTTCACCGTGTCCCACAGACCGATACCGGAGACGGTCAGCGCGTCGCGGTGCAGAAGATCCATTTCGCCAACGGCGCGGATCACGGCGGGAAGGCCGCCCGCGTCATAAAACTCTTCCATCAGATATTCGCCCGAGGGCTGAAGATTGAGGATGGTCGGCACATTGCGCCCGAACTGGTCCCAATCGTCCAGCGTCAGCGGAACGCCGATGCGCCCGGCCAGCGCTAGCAGATGCAGCACGGCATTGGTGGAACCGCCGATAGCCCCATTCACGCGAATAGCATTCTCGAAAGCTTCGCGCGTCAGCACGTCCGACGGCTTCAGATCGTCTTTGACCATCTCGACGATGCGCCGCCCGGAAAGCTGCGCCAGCACGCGCCGCCGCGCATCGACCGCCGGAATCGCGGCATTGCCGGGCAACGTCATGCCCAAGGCTTCGGCCATCGACGCCATCGTCGAGGCGGTGCCCATCGTCATACAACTCCCGGCGGATCGGGCCATGCCCTGTTCGGCATCCATAAAATCTTCTAGCGTCATTTCGCCAGACTTTACCATTTCCGAGAATTTCCAAACGGCGGTGCCGGAGCCGACGTTCTGGCCGCGCCATTTGCCGTTCAGCATCGGCCCGCCGGAGACGACGATGGTGGGAATATCGACGCTGGCGGCCCCCATCATCAGCGACGGGGTGGTTTTATCGCAACCGACCAGCAGCACGACGCCATCGATGGGGTTATTGCGAATGGCTTCTTCGGCATCCATCGCGGCGAGGTTGCGGAACATCATCGCCGTGGGGCGCAAGGTGCTTTCGCCGCAGGAGAAAACCGGAAATTCCACCGGAAACCCGCCTGCCTCATAGACGCCGCGCTTCACCCGTTCGGCGATATCGCGGAGGTGCGCGTTGCAGGGGGTGAGTTCCGACCAAGTGTTGCAGATGCCGATGATCGGTCGCCCGTCGAAGGTGTCCGCTGGAAGCCCCTGATTCTTCATCCAGGAGCGGTGCATGATCGCATTTTTGCCGGTGCCGCCGAACCATTCCTGGCTGCGCAGGGACCGGGGCCAAGGGGCTTTAGTGAAGCTCATGATCCGGGATTCCTTAAAGCGCTTTAACGGCGGGAGTGTTGGCGGGGACAATGCTCAGCGGGTTGCGCAGCGGCAGGCCGAAGTCTGGCACTGCGATTTCGAACACATCGCCGGGCCGCGTCGTAATGCCATCGGCAAACGACAGCGTGGCCGTGCCGAATAAATGCACATGCACATCGCCCGGCTGGCGGAACAGCGCGTATTTGAAGTGGTGATGCTCCAGATTGGCGATGGTGTGGGACATATTGTCTTCGCCCGACAGGAACGGTTTTTCCCACAGCACCGCCCCGTCGCGCAGAATCCGCGAGGTGCCTCGACAATCTTTCGGCAAATCGCCAATCAGAAGCTCTGGGCCGATGGCCGCCGGGCGCAGTTTCGAATGGGCGAGGTAGAGGTAATTCTGCCGCTCGGTCACATGGTCCGAGAACTCATTGCCCAAGGCAAAGCCCAGGCGAAACGGCGTGCCGTCTTCCCCGATTAGGTAGACGCCCGCAATTTCGGGCTCTTCGCCGCCGTCGAGGGCAAAATCGGGCGAGGGTAGGCGCGCGCCGGGAGCGATCAGTGCCGTGCCGGTCCCCTTATAGAACCATTCCGGCTGCACGCCGGTTTGCCCGGCGGCGGGTTTGCCGCCCTCAAGGCCCATTTTGAACATCTTCATCGAGTCCGTTAGGACTTCCTCATCCCCCAGCTTCTTATGCATCGCGTCCCGCGCGGCAGCCGAACCCAAATGGGTCAGCCCCGTGCCGGTGATGTGCAGATGCCCAGCATCGCTATGGTCGATGGGGGAGAGCAGCGTGACGGTGCTCAAATCCACACTATCGCCCAAGCCTTGGGCCGCGACTTGCGCCTCAAGCCCCCGCCCGGCGGCAATGGCGAGCGCGGCAAGATCATAGATCCGGCTAACGCCGTTGACGATCCGCGCGTCACTGCCGGGGGTGCGGGCCGCAACCTTGCGGTCGCCGGTCGGGGTGAGGATTTGCGAAAGCAGCATGATCGTTTTTCCTTATCATCAGGCAAGCCGAACCCGCTCCCCCGCACAGCAGCGGAGGCGGGGAGAAGCTTAGGGACGGGCTTTAGGCTTTGTTCTTATTGTAAACGTCGATGTAAACCGCGAGCGCTAGAACGAGACCCTTAATGATCTGCTGGTAATCGATGCCGATTCCCATGATGGACATGCCGTTATTCATAACACCCATAATGAATGCGCCGATAACTGCCCCGATAACCTTACCAACCCCGCCGGAAGCTGAGGCCCCGCCGATAAAGCAGGCGGCGATTACATCAAGCTCGAACGACAAGCCCGCTTTTGGCGTGGCGGTATTCAGACGCGCGGCGAAGATCAATCCTGCGAGCGCGGCGAGCACGCCCATATTGACGAAGGTCAGGAACACGAGACGCTCGGTTTTGATCCCGGAGAGTTTCGCGGCCTTCTCGTTGCCGCCCAGGGCATAAATGCGCCGACCGATGACCGTGCGGCTGGTGACGAACTCATAGGCCATAATCAGCGCGAACATGACGATCAGTACATTCGGCAGGCCCTTATAGGAGGCCATCAGATAGCTGAAGTAGCTGAGAGCGCCCATCAGCAGCAGCGCTTTCGCCCAGAACAGCCCCGTGGGCTCTTGACCCAGCGACAAATGCTGCACGGCTTGGCGCTTGCGGCTATCGCGGTAGAGAATGAGCAGGGCGACGGCAATGCCGATAATCAGCGAGGTGATCTTCAGCCCCGGCCCCTCAAAAATTTCTGGGATGAAGCCGGAGCTGAGGCGCTGGAACGGCACCGGGAACGGGCCGATGGATTGGCCTTGCAGCAGCGCGAGCGTGAGCCCGCGAAACACCATCATCCCGGCCAAGGTGACGATGAAGGAGGGGATTTTGAGTTTCGCAACCCAATAGCCCTGAAACGCGCCGATCAACCCGCCGACGATGAGGCATATTACGATTGCGGGCAGGAAATGCATTTCATACTGCACCATCAGCACGGCGGCGAGCGCCCCGATGAAGCCGACGATGGAGCCCACCGACAGATCGATATGCCCTGCGACGATGACGAGCAGCATCCCCAGCGCCATAATCACGATATAGCTGTTCTGGAGAATAAGATTGGTCACGTTCAACGGTTGGAGCAGCGTTCCATCCGTGGTGAACTGGAAGAAGGCCATAATGATGACCAGCGACAGCAACAGGCCATAGTCGCGCAGATTGCGCTTAATATAAGTCTGCGTGCTCGTGTCTTTTAGTGCGATGGTCATGTCTAGGCCTCCCCATTCCGCATAATCGCGCGCATGATTTTTTCTTGCGTCGCTTCGGCCGCCGGAAATTCCCCAACGAACCGCCCTTCATTCATGACATAGATCCGGTCGCAAATGCCCAAGAGTTCCGGCATTTCCGACGATATCACGATCACGCCCCGGCCTTCGTCGGCCAGTTGATTGATGATCGTATAGATCTCATACTTCGCCCCGACATCGACCCCGCGCGTCGGCTCGTCCAGAATCAGCACGTGCGGATCGGCAAACAGCCATTTGCTGAGCACGACCTTCTGTTGATTGCCGCCCGAGAGGTTGAGCGTTTGCTGAAACACGTCAGAGCAGCGGAAGGACAAGCGCCGCCGATAGTCCTCGGATACCTCCGCCTCGCGGCCTTCATCGATCACCAAACGCTTCGAAACATTGGGTAGGTTTGCCAGAGTAACGTTTTTAGTGATGGGCTCGCTCAGCACTAAACCCAAGTGCTTTCGGTCTTCGGTCACATACGCGATGCCTTGGTCGATCGCCTTCTCGATGGTTGAAACGTCGATGCTCTTACCAAAAAGCTTCGCCTCGCCACTGATTTTTGTACCGTATGAGCGACCAAACAGGCTCATCGCGAGTTCCGTGCGCCCGGCCCCCATCAGGCCCGCAATCCCCAGCACTTCGCCGCGCTTTAAGTGCAGGTTGACGCCCTTAATCATTTCGCGGTCGGTATGGATCGGGTGATGGGCGCGCCAGTCGCGCAGCTCGAAAATCACCTCGCCAACCTTCGGTTCGCGCTTCGGGTAGCGGTCGGCCATTTCGCGGCCCACCATGCCCTTGATGATGCGGTCTTCGCTCACGGGCTCGCCGCCGAAATCGAGAGTTTCGACCGTATAGCCATCGCGCAGAATGGTGATGCGGTCGGCGACTTTGGCGATTTCGTTCAGCTTATGGGAAATCAGAATGGAGGCAATGCCTTGGCGCTTAAACTCGCTCAGCAGCGCCAGCAGGTTTTCGCTGTCGCTTTCATTGAGGCTTGCCGTCGGCTCGTCCAGAATCAGCAGCTTCACTTTTTTTGAAAGTGCCTTGGCGATTTCGACCAGTTGCTGTTTGCCGACGCCCAAATGGGTAATCAGCGTATCGGGGGATTCCTTCAGCCCAACCTTATCCAGCAATTCCTGCGTGCGCGTATGGGCAAGCGTCCAATCGATAACGCCCCAGCGCCCGGTTTCATTTCCCAGAAAAATATTCTCGGCAATCGACAGGAGCGGCACCAAGGCCAGTTCCTGATGAATGATAA
Source organism: Elstera sp. (assembly GCF_044372965.1). Taxonomy (NCBI): domain Bacteria; kingdom Pseudomonadati; phylum Pseudomonadota; class Alphaproteobacteria; order Rhodospirillales; family Rhodospirillaceae; genus Elstera; species Elstera sp. The sequence continues at coordinate 13,919 of NZ_JBILQX010000030.1, forward strand.
TAATGCCGCGTTCTTCGCTATCGGCAATGTCGGCGAATTTTTGGGCTTCGCCTTCGTAAAGAATATCGCCCTCAAAACTTCCGTGCGGATAAACCCCGCTTAAAACCTTCATTAACGTCGATTTACCGGCCCCGTTTTCGCCGCAAATCGCGTGAATTTCCCCTGGTTGAACGGACAAGGTCACGTTCTTCAAGGCCTTAACGCCGGGGAAGCTTTTGCTGATCCCCCGCATTTCCAGCAATGCGCTCATCCCCAAACCCTCAAGTCAACCGGCCCCCTCGTGCGGAGAGGGCCGGAGGCTCAGCAAGCTATTGAATTTGTTCTTTTTTGTAGTAGCCGCTGCCGATCAGAACGGCTTCCCAATTGCTGGCATCGACCGAAACCGGCTTGAGCAGATAGGAGGGGACGACCTTCACGCCATTATTGTACGTGGTCGTGTCGTTGATTTCCGGCTTGCCACCCGAGAGCACCGCATCGACCATGCCGACGGTGACTTTGGCGAGTTCGCGCGTGTCCTTGAAGACGGTCGAGGTTTGTTCGCCCTTCAGGATCGACTTCATTGACGGGATTTCAGCATCCTGCCCGGTCACGACCGGCATTTTCTGTTCTTTGGAGCCATAACCGACGCCCTTCAGCGACGAAATGATGCCAATCGACAGGCCATCATAGGGCGACAGCACGGCATCGACGCGCTTTTGTCCGTAGAAGGCGCTCAACAGATTATCCATGCGGGATTGTGCAACGGCACCGTCCCAGCGCAGGGTCGCGACCTTATCCATGCCGGTTTGCTTGCTTTGCACGACCAGCTTGCCGCTATCGATGTACGGCTGAAGCACCGACATAGCGCCATTATAGAAGAAGAAAGCGTTATTATCGTCAGCCGAACCGCCGAAGAGTTCGATATTGAAGGGGCCTTTGCCGTCCTTCAGGCCGAGTGACTTTTCAATATAGCTGGCTTGCAGCACGCCGACTTGGAAATTATCAAACGTTGCATAGTAATCGACATTGGCCGAACCGCGAATCAGGCGGTCATAGGCAATGACTTTAATCCCGCTATCGGCGGCTTGCTTCAGCGCGCCGGTCAACGTCGTGCCATCGATGGCGGCGATAACGAGAACTTTCACCTTCTTGGTAATCATATTCTCAATCTGCGCGAGCTGATTGGGAATATCGTCTTCAGCATACTGAAGATCGGTCTTGTAGCCGCGTTCTTGGAAGGTTTTTACCATGCTGGCGCCGTCCGAAATCCAGCGCGCCGACGATTTGGTCGGCATCGAAATGCCGATAAGGCCCTTATCTTGGGCGCTTGCCGAGGCGGCAAAGGCCATCACGCCGACCGCAACTGCGGCGACTAGGTTTTTGAACGCTAGCATTGTTTCTCTCCCTAACATATTGATTAATCGAGTTTTTATTTGAAAAGTAAAACTCGAATGACACGTGGTTCGCACCTCTGGCAGTCACCCCGCTGCCAGTCGATGCCGGGGCTTTGGGCTATTCTTGAGGGCCGCCGGTTAGGGCTTTCCCAAATCCTCAGACCATTGCCCCGTTAGGGCTGACGGTCGAATTTTTTGATATAATTGTCAAATACGCATTAGCGTAGTTAACATATCATATTTGGTATATCGAAAAGGCCCTCATCGTGACCCAAACCCCCTGGAGCGAAGACCCCGCCGATCTGAGTGCCGAGGGCACCGCCTCACTGCTACGCGCGGGGCTGAAACTCGGGCATCTGCGCCTGATCGTCGCCCTGGATGAACAGGAAAAAGTGAGCGCTGCGGCGTCCTTATTGAACATAACACAACCGGCAGCTTCGCGCATGATTGCCGAGATCGAAGCCATTCTCCAAGCCCCGCTGTGCGAGCGGCTGCCGCGCGGCGTGATCCTTACGCCCATCGGCAAAGTGCTGGCGCGGCGGGCACGCTCAATGCTGCTGGAATTGCGCGAAGCTGAACGGGAAGTGGCGGATTTACGCGCCGGGCGTGGCGGCTCGGTCTTTCTCGGTGCGGTAACGGCCCCTGCCATCGAGTTGGCGGTTCCGGCGATTGCGCGGGCGCGCACACTCTACCCAAAAATGGATATTAATATTCAGGTGGATACCAGCACGGTTCTGGTGCGCGAACTGCTGGCCTCGCGGCAAGATTTCATTATCGCGCGCGTGCCGGACGATCTCGACCCGCGCCTGTTTCGCACCAAAATGCTCTCGTCCGAACGGGCGTGCTTGGTGGTTCGCCGCGATCACCCGCTGATCGGGACGGGCGTGGTTCGGCTCGAAGATCTAACGCAGTTCGACTGGGTGATGCAGCCCAGCGGAAGCCTATTGCGGCGCACCGTGGAGCGGGTGTTCATGGCCCATAATGTGCCGCTGCCGACGCGGGTGCTGAATACAACCTCGTTGCTGCTGTCGATGGTGCTGGTGGCGGAAACCGACGCGATTACACCGATTGCCTATGATATGGCGCGCTTCGTCAACCGCCCCGACAAATTAGGCGGGCGGATCGATATTCTGCCGCTGCCGGTCGATATTTGGGTTGAACCCTATAGCCTGATTACGGTGCGCGACCGGGGCCTATCGCCCGCTGCCGAGGTGCTGTATCGGCTCGTGGAGGAAGAGGCGGCGCGCAGTGCGAGCGCGCCGCCGTTAGCGTTGGATTAAGGCGCGGCTTGGTAGGTGGTCTTGACGGTGGTGTAGAATTCCGCCGCATACCGGCCCTGTTCGCGCGGACCGTAGCTTGAGCCTTTGCGGCCCCCGAAAGGCACGTGATAATCGACGCCTGCCGTGGGCAGGTTAATCATCACCATCCCAGCTTGGGCGTGGCGCTTGAAGTGCGTCGCATACTTCAGCGAACTGGTGCAGATGCCCGACGACAGGCCAAACTCGGTGTCGTTTGCGGCAGCCAGCGCCGCCTCATAATCTTTGACGCGGACCACCGAGGCGACCGGGCCGAAGACTTCTTCGCGGTTGATGCGCATCGTCTGCACGGTTTCAGTGAAGAGCGCCGGGGAGAGGTAATAGCCTTCGGTTTCCCGGTTCAGCCGTTCGCCGCCGCACACCAGCTTGCCGCCTTCTTCGCGGGCAATATTGATATAGTTCAGATCCTGCTCAAGCTGGGATTCCGAGGCTACCGGCCCCATTTCTGTCCCTGCTTTCAAGGCGTTATCGATTTTCAGCGCTTGTAACTTTTCTGCGAGGGCCGCGACGAACTTATCGTGGATGCCCTCGGTCACGATCAGGCGCGACGAGGCAGTGCAACGCTGGCCGGTAGAGAAGAAGGAGCCGTTCAGGGCTACATCGACGGCGACGTTGAGGTTCGCATCATCAAGCACAACCAGCGGGTTCTTGCCGCCCATTTCAAGCTGAACTTTCTTACCCGTGGCGAAAGCCTTCGCGCCGATGCTGCGGCCAGTGGAAACCGAGCCCGTGAAGCTGATGGCGCTGATTTTTGGGGAGGAGACGATGGCTTCCCCCACCACGGAGCCGCGCCCCATAACGAGGTTAAACACGCCCTTCGGCAGGCCCGCTTCGTGCAGTAGCTTGGCGATTTCCCACGAACAGCCGGGAACAAGATCGGCGGGTTTCATCACGACACAGTTGCCGAAGGCCAAGGCCGGGGCGATTTTCCAAGCGGGGATTGCAATCGGGAAGTTCCACGGTGCAATCAGGCCGATAACGCCGAGCGGCTCGCGCGTGACGTCAATATCAACGCCCGGACGGACGGAGCCGACGTGCTGGCCTTCGATGCGCAAGGCCTCGCCTGCGAAAAACTTGAAAATATAGCCCGCGCGCATGGCCTCGCCGATGCCTTCAGCCAGGGGCTTGCCCTCTTCGCGCGACAGCAGGCGGCCAAATTCGTCTTTGCGGGCCAAAATGGCACTGCCGACCGCATCGAGAATATCGAAGCGGCGTTGGATCGTGCTGGTCGACCAGGCCGGGAAAGCCTCGTAGGCGGCCTCAATGGCGGCTTCGGCCTGGGCGACATCGGCCTGGCTATAAAGGCCGACGACATCGGCAAGGTCAGACGGGTTCACATTCGGTTGGGCCTTCGCGCCCAGAACCCATTCGCCATTGATATAATTCGGGTATTGATTGTCGATCATCGACATAGCCTGATTCCTCGCTGCACAAGATTAGTTTTAGCCAGGGCGGAGCGCCCAAAACCGGAAAAAGAAATCGCCGGAAAGCCAAATTGAACGTCGCCCATGGGGTGAGCTAGGCGCAGCCAAATCGCGCGCATGCTGCAAGCATCGCTCGGGCGGCGCAAGTCTTCTGCGGGCATAGCTCCCATTCGAGGGCGCATAAAAATAAACGCCTCCTTTTCGGCGGCAGGCGGGAAGCGGCTGCGCTAGAGTTGCCCCATGATCTGCTTGCCGACCGACGAAGATAGTCTTTACGCAGCGCTGCTGGCGCGTGATGCCGCTTACGAAGGAAGCGCCTATGTGGGTGTTATCACCACGGGAATTTTCTGTCGCCTGACCTGCCCGGCGCGCAAGCCCAAGCGCGAAAATGTGCGCTTCTATGCGACGCGCGACCGGGCGAAAGCGGCGGGTTTCCGCGCCTGTCAGCGCTGCCGCCCGCTCGACAGCGGGCTGCCACGCCCCGCGAGCGTCGAAACGCTGCGAGAACAAGTCTTGGCGGCGTCTGATCAAGATTGGTCGGCAGCGCAGTTGAAGCGTTTGGGCTATGATCCGTCCACCGTTCGCCGGGCGTTTCAGCGCGTTTACGGAATGAGCTTTACGCAGTTTGTGCGCACCCATCGCTTGGGAAACGCGCTCTCGCAGTTGAACAAGGGAGGTTCGGTGATCGACGCACAGTTGGACGCGGGCTACGAGTCCGCCAGCGGATTTCGCGATGCCGTGACCCGGTTGATCGGCGCGGCACCCGCACAGGGGCGCACCCGCGACATGCTGTCGGCGCAGTGGCTGGAAACGCCGCTCGGCCCGATGCTGGCGGTCGCCGATGAAACCGGGCTGCATTTGCTGGAGTTTGCCGATCGGGTCGCGCTGCCCGGCGAACTGGAACGCCTGAACCGCCGCGTCGGTTCGGTCTGCTTTGCGCCGCATCCGCTGCTCACCGCCTTGGCCGAAACGCTGGCCGCCTATTTTGCGGGCCGCTCGGCGGCCTTCGATTTGCCGTTTGCGGCGATCGGTAGCGCTTTCTACCAGCAGGTTTGGGCGGAACTGCGCCGAATTCCGGCGGGGGTGACGATTTCCTATAAGGTCTTGGCCGAGAGGATTGGGCGTCCCACCGCGATGCGCGCGGTCGCCCAAGCCAATGGCGCGAACCCAATTGCGATTCTCGTGCCCTGTCACCGCGTTATCGGGGCCGACGGCAAGCTGGTCGGCTACGGCGGCAAACTGTGGCGTAAGCGCTGGCTGCTTAATCACGAACGGCATTTCGCCCCACCCCCCGACTTGGAGACAGAGACCCATGACTTCCTTCCCGGCTTACGCTGAAGCTTTCCGCGCGCTGCACCAACCCGGCACGCCGCTGATCTTGACCAATATTTGGGACGTGGGCAGCGCCAAGGCGGTTGCGGCGGCGGGCGTTCCCGCCCTTGCCACCGGCAGTTGGGGCGTCGCCGCCGCGCAAGGGTTTGCCGACGGCGAAACCCTGCCGCTCGATGTGGTTCTGGCGCTGGTCCGCAGCATTGCGGCGGCGGTTCCCCTGCCGCTGACGGTCGATCTTGAAACCGGTTACGGCAAAACGCCCGCCGAAGTTCACGCGACCGTGGTCCAGGCGCTGGCGGCGGGGGCGATTGGCTTTAATCTCGAAGATAGTCTGCCCGGCACGGCCACGCTGCGCGATCCGGCTGAGCAAGCTGCGCGCTATGCCGCCGCCCGGCTTGCTGCCGAGGAAGCAGGGGTGCCCGCCTTCATCAACGCCCGCACCGATGTTTTCTTTGCAACCCCCGCCGACCAACACGGGCCGGATCAGGTGGCGGAAGCCCTGGCGCGCGCGCGGATTTATGCCGAGGCCGGGGCCGATGGCATCTTCGTTCCGGGTCTTGCCGACGCCGGATTGATCGAAGCTTTCACGAAAGCCTCCCCCCTGCCGGTCAATATCATGGCGACCGACCGCACGCCGCCGCGCGCAACGCTCGCCCAAATGGGCGTCGCCCGGATCAGCCACGGGGCCAACCCCTACCGAAAGGCGATGGCCTTCCTGACCGATCTGGCGACGGCCAATCAAGCTTAATCCTTCCGGTCGTAGTTCTGCGAACAGAACGGACCGCCCTGGAAACGCACGGCAATCTCGCTGTGGTCGCGCTGGTCGCCATTGGGCAGCAGCGTGGCAGCAAAGCGTTCGGCATTATCTTTGGGTGTCCAGGTGACATACTTGGTTTTGCTATTGTCCCACCAGGTTCGCTCGTTCGCCGAGGCACCGTAGATGATCTCGAAGCCGAGTGTCGGCGCGGACAGGCAGGCTTCGAGCAGGCTGAGGAGGTCTTCGAACGCCAGCCACGTCGACAGATGGCGCGCGTCTTTCGGCTCGGGGATGGAGGTGCCGATGCGCAGGCAGGCGATTTCAAGCCCATGCTTATCGACGTAAAGGCTGGCGAGATTCTCGCCGAAGGCTTTCGAGACGCCATAGAAGCCATCGGGCTTCATCACCGACTCGGCGTCGAGCCGGGTGCTGGTTTCATGGAAGCCGATGACATGGTTCGACGAGGCGAAGACGATGCGCTTGATGCCATTCAGCTTCGCGGACTCGAAGACATTATAGGTGCCGAGAATATTGGCCGACATTACCCGATGAAACGGTGCTTCCACCGATTGGCCGCCGAAATGCAGAATAGCGCTCGCTTGCGCAACCATCCGTTCCACGGCGACGCCATCGGCGAGATCGCATTGCACGAAGGTTTCGCCCGGCAGAAGATCGGTGATCGGGGCAACGTCGCTGCTAATCAGGCTACCGTAACGGGCGAGGAGTTGCGGGCGCAGCCAGCGGCCAAGCGCCCCGGCGGCCCCGGTGAGCAGAATCGGTTTTGCAGTCATCATCAATCCTCTAGAAGCGCAAGGGTTCGCCGAAGCGGGCAATCGGCGCACCAGCAACCGGCATTTGCATCATGAACAGCCCGCCCGACAGCGGGGCTGCTTCCAGCTTCTCCGGCGAGAGACCGGCACGCAGGCTGGTGAAGAATAGGGTCTTCAAATCGCGCCCGCCGAAGCAGGGCATGGTCGGCGCAGGAACGGGCAGGGCGATGGTTTCGACGATGCTCCCGTCGGGCGCAAAGCGGTTGAGCCGACCTGCCGAGACACCGCAGGACCAATAGAAGCCTTCGGCATCGCAGGCCCCGCCATCGGGGCGGCCCGTCGCCTCGTCCGGGGTGGCGATGCGGGTGCGGTTGGAAATCGCGCCAGTCGCGGCGTCGAAATCCCAGCGATCCAACCAAATTCCGCGCGAATCCGAATGGAACAGGCTTTTACCGTCGGCGCTCCAGGCGAGGCCATTGGAGACCGTCACCTGATCGATCTTCTTTTCGGCCTTGCCGTCCGGGGTGACGCGGTAAAGTGCGGCGATGGGCTGTTTGCCTGTGGGGCGATCGTCCATCGAGCCGACCCAGAAAGCGCCATCCGGCCCCATTTTGCCGTCGTTTAAACGGTTGGTGTCCATGCCGGGTTCGGGATCGACCAGCAGGGGCAGGGTTTCGGTGGCGGGATCGAAATAATGCACACCATAGGGCAGGGCGACGAGCAGGCGGCCATCCGGGCACAGGCCGAGCGAGCCGATGGCGGCGGGCACCGTCCAGCTTTGCACGGCGCGGCCGGTCAGATCCGCGCCCAATGTGATGCGCGATAGCTTACCGGCGATGATATCGACCCAATAAAGACTATCGGTGGCAGCATCCCAAACGGGGCTTTCGCCTACGGTGGCGCGGGCATCCACCAGACAGGTGACTGAAGCGGGCATGCGACGTTTCCTCATAAAACCAGACGATTTTTAGGGTGTGACCCTGCGCTGGCTTGTTATAGTTGTCAAACAGATGCGGGGCAACACTGTAAAAAACCGGTGGATGGGGGGACAGGTGCCTTGTCGGCCCGGTGCCTTCCTTTCTATACTCATCGCAGGGCCGACCGACAAGGCCCAACTTATTATAATAAGTGAGCGTGAGAATGGCCGAACTTCGGCGACGGGAAACCTTAACGGCAAAATTGGTGCAAACCTTGGGCGACCGGATCGCCAAGGGCATCTATCCGCGCGGCGATAAACTGCCGAGCGAACTTGAAATGATTGAGGAGTTTGGCGTGAGCCGCACGGTTGTGCGCGAAGCAATTGCGACGCTGAAGGCGAACGGGCTGGTCTCGACCCATCAAGGTGTCGGTGCCTTCGTTCTGCAAAGCGATATTGTCCAGCCCTTCCGCATCGAGGAAGCGCACCTCGACGTGGTGAAGGAGGTTCTATCTGTTCTCGAACTGCGAATTGGTTTCGAGGCCGAGGCAGCGGCGCTCGCGGCGCAACGGCGGCAGGAGAGCCATTTGGTGGCGCTGCGGGCGTCGCTGGAGCGGATGCAGCGCGCGATTGCCGTGGGCGAGGATGCGGTCGAGGCCGATCTCGATTTTCACCGCGCCATTGCCGAAGCGACCGAAAACCGCCATTTCGTGAACTTTTTTAACTATCTCGGCGCGCTGCTGATCCCGCGCACGCGCCTGCAAACCTTCCGCCTGCAAGACCAGTCGCGCACCACCTATCTTGAGCGCGTCAATGGCGAGCATGAGGCGATTTTCCAAGCCATTGAGCGCCAAGATAGCGATTCGGCGCGCGCGGCGATGCGGGTGCATCTGGCCGGAAGCCGGGAGCGCCTGCGCCTTAGTTTGCGGGAAGTCACTAGCCTTTCGTCCTGATCGTCGTTTAAGCAAGTTTCCATCCTTTTTGGCAGGCGTGTGATTTTTTTAAATCTCCAACTTGTATGATGACATAGGAGATGGCATAGTCCTGTCACCCTTTTCGTCCCCCGAAAGCGCGGCGACGGAAGGAAAACCCCTGCCGCTGTAGAGGCGGGGGACTCATTTTTGGAGGACGCATGGACCCCCTTTCTCTTAAACATGTGCTCGATAGCGGCCTGCTGTCGTTCCCGCTGACCGATTTCGACGCCCACGGCGATTTTAAAGCCGATACCTACCGCGACCGCTTGAACTGGCTGATGCCCTATGGCGCGTCAGCCCTGTTCGCAGCGGGGGGGACGGGTGAGTTTTTCTCGATTACCCCGGCGGAGCATGGCGAAATTATTCGCGTTGCCGCCGAGACCTGCAAGAATGACGTGCCGATCATCGCGGGCACCGGCTACGGCACGCGCCTTGCCATCGACCTCGCCCAGCAGGCCGAAAAGGCCGGCGCAGCGGGGCTGTTGGTGCTGCCGCATTACCTGACCGAAGCCGATCCCGAGGGGGTGCGTCAACACGTCGTCGCCATTTGTAAGGCGGTGAAGATCGGCGTGATTGTGTATAATCGCAACGTCTGTCGCCTGGGGCCGGACGCGCTGGCGCGGATTGCCGACGAATGCCCGAATTTCATCGGCTTTAAGGACGGTCTGGGCGATCTCGAACTGATGACCAGTGTGCGCCGCAAACTGGGGGATCGGGTGGCCTATCTCGGTGGCCTGCCGACGGCGGAACTTTTCGCCGAAGCCTATCATGCCATCGGTGTGCCGGTTTATTCCTCGGCGGTGTTCAACTTTATTCCGCGCACGGCGGTTGAGTTTTATAAGGCAGTTGCCGCGCGCGACACGGCGACGACGGGGCGGATTCTAGACGAATTCTTCCTGCCTTACGCCAAAATCCGCAATCGCAAGGCGGGTTATGCCGTTAGCATCGTCAAGGCCGGGGCCACCATCGTCGGCAAAACCGCAGGCCCGGTCCGTACGCCGCTGCTCGATCTGACGGAAGCCGAAAGCGCCGAATTGAAGGTGTTGATTGATCGATTGGGGCCGCAATAGTCTTGGCCGGTATAAGCTGTCATCTTGTTTGACAGGTTATTGAGGAGCGTTTAGGGTTCAGTCATCAACGCCGGTCTGCCGAGACAAAGGGCACAAAGCCATCGCAGCCGGACCTTACGGGAGAGAAACATGAAGTATTCTGCTTTGCTGGCGACGGCTGCCGTCGCCTTGGCCTTATCGCTGCCCGCGATGGCGCGGGATTTCCGCTCCTCCGACGTCCACCCCAAGGAATATCCGACCGTTCAGGCCGTGATTTACATGGGCAAGCTGATTTCGGAACGCACTGGCGGCAAATACGATATTAAAGTCTTCCCGCAAAGCGCGCTCGGGTCGGAAAAAGACACGGTTGAGCAAACCAAAATCGGCGCGCTCGATATGGTGCGGGTGAATACCGCTGTGTTTACCGCGATTGCGCCGGAAACCCTGGTTCCGTCGCTGCCCTTCCTGTTCAAGTCGAAGGATCATATGCGCCGGGTGCTCGATGGGCCGATTGGCGAAGAAATTCTGGCGTCGCTGGAGCCGCAGGGTTTCATCGGCCTCGCCTTCTACGATAGCGGCTCGCGCTCGATTTACACGCCGAGCAAGCCGATCAAGACCGTTGCCGATATGAAGGGCCTCAAGGTCCGCGTGCAGCAGTCCGACATGTGGGTATCGCTGATCCAAGCTTTGGGTGCGAACGCTACACCGCTACCTTATGCCGAAGTCTATACCGCGCTGAAAACCGGCGTCGTCGATGCGGCGGAAAATAACTGGCCGTCGTATGATACCTCGCGGCATTTCGAAGTCGCGAAATTCTACAGCCTCACCGAACATTCGATGGCCCCGGAAGTCCTGGTCTTCTCGAAGAAGATTTGGGACGGGCTTTCGGCGGAAGAGCGGAAGATCATCCGCGAAACCGCGAAACAATCGGTTCCGCATATGCGCAAATTGTGGGATGAGCAGGAAGATAAATCGCGCAAAATTGTCGAAGCGGCGGGCGTTACCATTGTCTCCGATGTCGATAAAAAATCCTTCGCCGATGCAGTGAAGCCGGTTTACGACAAATTCGCTGCCGATCCTAAGCTGAAGTCGCTGATCGCGCGGATTCAGCAGGCGAATTAGGCCAAAACTGCCCGGCGGCGGATAAGACGCCGCCGGGTTTTGCCTATAGGTCTGGTGGGAGCCGCCGATGATTTTCAATCTCTTGACGCGCTTTAACGCGCGTCTTGCCCGCTACTGCATGTATTTTGCGGTTTTGGGCATTTTTCTTCTGGTCGCCGTTGTCGCCTGGCAGGTGTTCGGGCGCTATGTGTTGAACGATACACCGACCTGGGCGGAATCGCTGGCGCTGGTGATCGTGCTTTACGTCACCCTACTCGCCGCTTCGGTCGGGGTGCGCGATGCCGGACATATCGGCATGGAATCGCTGCTGATCCTGGTGCCCGAGAAACCGCGCCACATGCTGGAGTTGGTTATTCACATTCTTGTGGCGATTTTCGGCGGTATCATGGTGTGGCACGGCGGGCTGTTGGCCCTATCGGTCATCAACTATCAGATTCCGATTCTGCATATTTCGGAAGGTTTCAACCATCTACCGCTGGTGCTATCCGGCGCTTTGATCGTGCTGTTTTCCATCGAGCACGTTCTGGCCATGCTGCACGGCAAAGAGGTCATCCCATCGTGGCACTGATTATTCTGTCCATCACCTTTCTGGGCTTGCTCATTCTGGGCGTGCCGGTGGCCTTTGCCATTGGCCTGTCGTCGATTGCGACGATTCTCTATGAAGGTCTGCCGCTGGCTGTAGTGTTTCAACGCATGAGTTCGGGGATGAACATCTTCTCCTTTCTCGCCATTCCGTTTTTCATCTTCGCGGGTGAGCTTATGCTCTACGGCGGCATTGCCGACCGCATCGTGCAACTGGCCAAAAATATGGTCGGCCATATTCGCGGCGGGCTCGGCATGTCCAACGTCGTCGCGTGCACCCTGTTCGGGGGCGTTTCCGGCTCGCCCGTGGCCGATGTGTCGGCGATGGGCGCGGTGATGATCCCGATGATGAAAAAGGAAGGGATCGACGCCGACTATGCCGTAAACGTTACCACTCACGCGTCGCTGGTAGGTGCGTTGATGCCGACCAGCCATAATATGATTATCTATTCGCTGGCGGCGGGGGGCAAAGTTTCAATTTCGGCGTTGATTGTGGCGGGGTTGGTTCCGGCGGCGCTGTTGACGATCTGCATGCTGATCGCGGCCTATGCCGTGGCGGTCAAGCGCGGTTATCCGGCGGGCACCTTCCCCGGTTGGGGTGCGGTGCTTCACTCCTTTTTGCAAGCGATGCCGGGGCTGTTCGTTGCCGTCATCATTATTACCGGCATTCTCACTGGAATTTTCACCGCCACCGAATCCGCCGCCGTTGCGGTGATCTATGCACTCGTGGTGACGATTGTCGTCTACCGATCGCTATCGTGGCAGAATCTGGTGAAAGCGGCGGCAAAGGCGGCGAAAACCACGGGCGTTGTGCTGCTGCTGATCGGGGTTTCCACCGTCTTCGGGTATCTCATCAGTCTTTATGATGTGGCACAACTTGCCTCCGAAGGGATCGCCAAGATCACGACAAACCCGCTTGTGGTGTTCTTTCTGATCAATCTGGTGCTGTTTGTGCTCGGTACATTTCTCGATATGGCCGCGACGATTCTGATCTGCACGCCGCTGTTTCTGCCGATTGCCATGCAGTACGGCATGGGGCCGGTTCAATTCGGGATGGTGATGCTGATTAACTGCGCCCTGGGCCTCAATACGCCGCCCGTGGGCACCACCCAGTTCGTCGGTTGCGCCATCGGCGGGGTCAGCGTCGGGCACGTGATGAAGACGATTTGGCCGTTCTATCTGGCCCTTGTCGGGGCGCTGTTCCTGGTGACCTATGTTCCCGCCTTCTCGCTGGCGCTGCCGCGTTGGCTGGTCGGGCTTCAGGGCGGCTAACTTCTGGAGTGGGCGTCAGAGGCTCCCGCTTCTAACGCCGCCAACGGCCCTTCCCGGATTTGCTCCCCCAAATCCGGGAAGGGTTTTTATTTTTGTGTCCAGAATAATTTGTTCATCCTATTTCGATGTTGTCTAATTGTCTGTCGAGATACGAGAAGCTATAGTGCCAAGGACCATGCGGGCCGCCAAAACCTTTAAACCCATTGCACTCGATCCGACCGTGCGGGCCGTCCGGCTCGGCGATCAGCTTTACGAATTGATCCTCGCGCGGATCGTGAAGGGGGAGTTCGTCGAGGGCGAGCGGCTTCCCTCCGAAGTTCGATTGTGTGAGGAGTTCGGCGTGTCGCGCCCTGTGGTGCGGGAGGCGCTGTCGCGACTTCAAGCCGATGGGCTGGTCGTCTCGCGCCAAGGCTCCGGCTCTTATGTTATGCGCCGCCCGAGCGAGGAGATGATCTCGATTGCGCCCGCAGGCTCGATTGCCGATCTGATGCGCTGTTTCGAGTTTCGGATCGCCCTTGAAGGGGAAACGGCGGCGCTCGCCGCCCTGCGCCGGTCAAGCGACGACATGAAGCAGATCGATACGGCGATGCAGGCGCTCGATACCGCGATTGAGCAGGGTGAAGTTGGGACGGGGCGGGATGTGGATTTGCACATGGCAATTGCCCGCTCCACCCGCAATAAACTCTTTGAAATCAGCTTGAAATCGATTTTCGCCCAACTCGAAGGCGGCATGCAACTGGCCCGCAGCCTCTCCATGCGCCGTAGCCGGGTTCGGCTTGAAACGGTGCAGGGGGAGCATACAGCGATTGTCGAGGCGATCCGCGCCGAAGATAGCGAAGGCGCGCGGGCGGCGATGCGGACCCACATCAATAACGCGCGGGCCCGCATTCTCACCGATAGTTTAGAGCCTTAGGCAGGGGCCTTTTCCAGCAGCGCGTCCAGCATCGGCGCGAGTTCAGTGATTTCCGCCGGAGTGAGATCGGCCAGGAGCGGCAGGATCGGCCCGGTATCGGCGACGCCTGCGAGGCGTACAAGGCTATGCAGCACGCGGATGAAGCCATATTTCTCGCGGGCGTTTTCGAGCGGCGTGAAGCGGGCGGCGATGCTCCCGGCCTTAGCGGTATCGCCCGCTTGAGCGGCCTTCAGGAACGCCTGTGAGACGGCGGGGATGATGCAAACGAGGCCGGAGGTATAGCCGCCCAGTTTGAAGTCGTGGAGGTGGGTGAGGGCCGGGCGCTCGCCCATACCGCTCACGATCAGCTTCCGGTCAACCTGCTGCACGAGTTCGCTCAGGAAGGCATCCTGCGCCGGGTCTTTCCGCTCAATGGCGTATTTGATCGCGCAGATCACCCCGTCGCGGGCCAGCGCGCCGAATTGGGCCGGGCTCAGGTAGCCCTCGCTTTTCGCATAGACGAACAAAGGCTTGCCAAAAGCGTCGGCGGCCCGGCGCAACCCGGCTTCGACGCCCGTTGGATGGATCGCCACGGTCGTTGGCAGGGTCAGGGCGGTAGGATAGGGGCGGTCGCGCAGGATTTTCGCCTGGTCCAGCATTTTGCCGTAGTCGGGGCCGATCGCGGGGATAACCCAGCTTTCGGGCGCGGCGC